>JANNDN010000233.1:0-10455 GCA_031387795.1 Sphingomonas sp. | reverse complement strand
GGCCGTTGTTCCCGTTGCCGTTGTTGCCGTTGCACGGATTGCCCACCCCCGGACAATTATCGGCCGGTGGCGGCGGCGGAGGTGGCGGAGGTGGCGGCGGCGGTGGTGGCGGCGGCGGCGGCGGCGGTGGTGGTGGTGGCGGCGAGTTTCCACCCGCATTGCCCTGCTGGCCGTTATTTCCGTTGCCATTGTTGCCGTTGCACGGATTGCCAGTCCCGCCGGCACAAGGGTCGCCGGGGATTACGCTGTCAGGTGGACCCGCGCCCTCCGGTGGACCCGCAGCTTCCGGTGGACCCGCTCCTTCCGGTGGACCCGCTCCTTCCGGTGGACCGACGCCCTCCGGCGGACCCGCACCCTCCGGTGGACCCGCACCTTCCGGCGGACCTGCGCCTTCCGGCGGACCTTTATCTTCGGGTGGGCCCTTGTCCTCGGGCGGTCCCTTGGCGGACGGTTGAGCAGACGACGGTTGAGCGGCGAGCGAAACCGCCATCGTGCTTGAATCCCCCGCCGCGGAAGCCGCACCGAGCCCGCCCGAGAGGATGATCTCCCCCTTTCCGGCCCGCGCCGATGTCGCGGTTCCCGCGCTGCCCGCGCCGAGCAATTGCTCGGTCGCCCAGGCCGAGCGCCCGGGGGTCTGGAGCATAGGCACCGCGGCCAGACCACCGATCGAATAGAGGCCCTGGTCGATCTCGCCATTCCTGCCTGGAGCCAGATTATCCGGGACTGAGGGATCGATCGGCACGCGGTCGAAGCCGGCCCCGCCAAGCGGCCGCGGGCGATCGGCCCCGGCCCCATGGTCGGGGGCGCGCGACAAGGCCACCGGCACATGCGCGCCGCCGGACCGGGCCACGTCCAATCGCGTCTGAAATGGCTGGACAACGGCGGCGCGACTGTCGCTGCCGAACTGGGTGAGTGCCGGGCTAGGAAGGGCAATCAAGGCGGCGGCGGCGGTGGCGTGGAGCAGCGCCGCACGCAGTTTGCGCGCTCCTGACCCCACCCCTGACGACCCCATCGCCATCATGTCTCTCTGCCCCGAGGAGACGCTTACACATCAATATAACGAGGCCCGGTGCAAACGCCGATTCTTGATTAGGCGCAAGGGCTTAGGGCTAAGCGCTTCGATTCCCATGGAATCTTAACTAAAATTTAAGGGCTGACGGTCCGCGATTCTCGCCGACTCGCCGCGACTCGCAACAAATGGCTGATTTTCAACAATTTCTTTGTATGGCGAGATAGATTATCCGGTCAAATCGCCGGGATCGCCGAGCTTCCGCCCACGGTTCGCGCGGAATCGGGGTCCTGCGCGCTCGCGGTCTCCGCCAGCAGCCATTCGCGAAAGCGCTTCACCTTGGGCACGGACCGGCGCTCGCTCGGATAGACCAGCCAATAAGCGCCGCCGCGGGTCGACTCGCGATCGGGAAACGGGACGACCAGCCGCCCAGCAGCGACATCGCCCTTCCACAGCAAAGGCGTGAGCAATGCGAACCCCTGCCCCGCCATCGCCGCATGTCCCTCGTTCGCCTGGTTGTCGAGCCGGACTCCGGGGCGCCTGAGCTCCTGCTCGTCGGCGGCGACGCCATTGTCCGCGAACCATTGCTGCCACCAGTCGTCGCTCGGGCTGATCAGATTGAGATGGGCAATGTCGGACGGCTCGAGAGCACGACCGACCCGTGCCTCGGCCGCCGCAAGGCACTCTGGGCTCGCCATCGGGGTGAAGGAGGAGGCGAACATAAGATGCTGCTCCAGGCCCTCCCAGTCGCCGCGACCGGCGCGGATGCCGACGTCGGCGTCGCCCGAGCGCAGGTCGACCATCTCGTTGCTGGTCGTCATCCTGACCGCGAGATCGGGATGCTCCATCTGGAACGCGCCCAGCCGCCAGGCGAGCCAGGTATTGGCGAAGGTGTGGGTGGTGGTGACGGTGAGCAGCGTCTCGTCCTCCTGCCGATGGCTGGCGAAGGCGGCCTCGATCGCGTCGAACGCCCCGGTCAGAGAGGGCAGCAGGCGAGCGCCCAGCGGGGTGAGCCTGGCGCGCCCCTTCTCGCGCACGAACAAGGCCGCGCCGAGCCGCTCTTCGAGACTCTTGACCTGATAGGACACCGCGGCCTGGGTCATCCCCAGCTCCGCCGCCGCCGCGGTAAAGTTTTCGGCGCGGGCGGCCGCCTCGAATACCCGCACCGCGGCCAATGGTGGAAGGCGTCGCATCGTCCCGACGTCATAAGCCCAGTTTATCGAGTCTGTCGAGCGTTTGATTGGCGAAACGATCGCTGAATCCGTAGATGAGATTGGGCCGCTGGCGGTGACTGTCCTCCCCTCCAGACCAGCCGCCGGCGGCCACGGAAAAAAGGGAAAGGAACTCAGCCATGACTTATGGCCTCAGCAGACGTGACTTCATCGAAAACGGCCCCGCGGACATGGCCCTCCAGGCGCGGTCCGCGAATAAGACGGCGCGCCACTGGCACGCCCTCAACCCGAGCCGCCGCCTGGCCCTGATCGAGCGGGCGATGACCCCCGCCAATGACGTCGGGATCGACGGCTTTCCGATGGCCCTGTGAGCGCGACCGTGGGTCGCAAGACATGGAGACGAACGATGCGCGACGAACTCTTCGATCGGGATTATCAGGCGGCGCGCGGGGTGCTCAACGACGGCATCGACCGCGCCGTCGCGACCATTGGCCGCGAGCTTGGCAAGAGTCTGTCGGCGATCCATCGCTTCGAATGGAGCGCGCCATGGAAAAGCGCCCGGCGCGACCCTTGCTAGGACGGCGACGGGCACATCCCCCGATTGGCAGGTGCGGGACGCTGGCCTATAGCGCCCCGCACCTCTGTTCTAGTCAAGGAATGCCATGTCCCGCCGCCGCCAGATCTACGAAGGCAAGGCCAAGATTCTCTACGAAGGCCCCGAACCGGGCACTTTGGTCCAATATTTCAAGGACGACGCCACCGCGTTCAACGCGCAGAAGCGCGGCACCATCGCCGGCAAGGGCGTCATCAACAACCGCATCAGCGAGCATATCTTCACCGCGCTGACGACGATCGGCGTGCCGACCCACTTCATCCGCCGCCTCAACCTGCGCGAGCAATTGATCCGCCAGGTCGAGATCATCCCGATCGAAATCGTCATCCGCAACGTTGCCGCGGGCAGCCTGACCAAGCGCCTCGGGATCGAGGAAGGCACCCAGCTGCCGCGCACGATCATCGAATATTATTACAAGGACGACGCGCTCGGCGATCCGTTGATCAGCGACGAGCATATCGCCTGCTTCGGCTGGGCCAGCCAGGAAGAGATGAACGACATCGCCGACATGGCGATCCGGGTGAACGACTTTCTGTGCGGAATGTTTGCCGCGATCGGCATCCGCCTGGTCGACTTCAAGCTCGAGTTCGGGCGCGTCTGGGACGGGGATTTCGCGCGCGTCATTCTGGCCGACGAGATTTCGCCCGACGGCTGCCGGCTGTGGGACCTCAAATCGGGCAAGAAGCTCGACAAGGACCGCTTCCGCCAGGATCTCGGCGAGGTCGAGGAAGCCTATCAGGAAGTCGCCCGCCGCCTCGGCCTGCTCCGCGACGAGGACGAAGTGGAGGTGCTCGACCTCGACAGCCACCGGAAGAAGCGGGGGAAGTAGTCCGTCCTTCGAGACGCGTCTTCGACACGCTTCTCGTGCTCAGCCGCTCCTCAGGATGAGCGGATTGGGTTCAACCGCTACCTTTCCCCGCTCATCCTGAGGAGGGGCTGAGTAGCCCGCCAGGGCGTAGCGAAGACCCGTCTCGAAGGACACCAATGCCCCTTCCCCGCGCCCGTGTCGTCACCTTGAACGCCGCCCTCGGCCCGCTCGATTATCGCGTTCCCGAGGGGATGCGGGTGGAGCCGGGGAGCGTGGTGGTGGCGCCGCTCGGCCCGCGGCAATTGCTGGGGGTGGCGTGGGAGGCGGAGCGTTTGCCGAGCGAGGAAGTCGGCGACAACCGCCTGCGCCCGCTCGCCGGCGTGCTGGATGTGCCCCCGGTCGCCGCGCCGTTGCGCCGCCTCGCCGAATGGACCGCGGATTATTATCTGTCGCCGCTGGCTTCGGTATTGCGGATGGTGCTGCCGTCGAGCGCCGCGCTCGATGGGCCGCGCCAACTGACCGAATATCGCCCGACCGGAAAGTTGCCGGACCGCCAGACCCCGCAACGCACCCAGGCGCTGGCCAAACTGGAAGGCCGCCAGGGCACCATCCGCGAACTCGCCGACATCGCCGAGGTCAGCGACGCGGTGCTGCGCGGGCTGGTGAGAGCGGGCGCGCTCGAGGCGGTGCAGGTCGGCGCCGATCGCCCGCTGCCGGTTCCGGACCCCGATTTCGCTCCGACCGACCTCAACCCCGACCAGGCCGCTGCGGCGGCATCGCTGGCCGGGGCGATCGGCGGCGGGTTCGATCCGGTTCTGCTCGACGGGGTCACCGGATCGGGCAAGACCGAAGTCTATTTCGAGGCCATCGCCGAGTGCCTGCGCTCAGGGAGACAGGCGCTCGTCCTGCTGCCCGAAATCGCGCTCACCGAGCCGTTCCTCAAGCGCTTCGAGGCGCGCTTCGGCTGTCCGCCCGTCGCTTGGCATTCGGGGCTTCGCTCGTCCGAGCGGCGGCGCGCCTGGCGCGGGATTGCCAGCGGCGAGGCACAGGTGGTGGTCGGCGCCCGCTCGGCGCTATTCCTGCCTTATCGCGCGCTCGGGCTGATTGTCGTCGACGAGGCCCACGAGCCCAGCTTCAAGCAGGAAGACGGAGTCCAGTATCACGCCCGCGATACCGCGGTGATGCGCGGCAAGTTCGAGGACATTCCGGTGGTGCTGTCGTCGGCGACGCCCGCGATCGAAAGCAAACAGATGGTCGCGCAGGGCCGCTATCGCGAACTGGTCCTGCCGAACCGCTTTGCCGGCGCCACCCTGCCCACCATGGCGGCGATCGACATGACCGCCGACCCGCCGCCGCGCGGACGCTGGCTCGCGCCATCCCTGGTCGCCGAGCTCACCGCCAATCTGGAGGCGGGGGAGCAAAGCCTGCTGTTCCTCAACCGCCGCGGCTTCGCTCCGCTGACCCTGTGCCGCGCCTGCGGGCACCGCTTTCAATGTCCCAATTGCACCGCGTGGATGGTCGAGCACCGGCTGATGCACCGCCTGGCCTGCCATCATTGCGGGCACGTCATGCCCCCGCCCAAAGCGTGCTCGGAATGCGGGGAGGAGGATAGCCTGGTCGCCTGCGGTCCCGGGGTCGAGCGCATCGCCGACGAGGTCGCGGCGCTGTTTCCCGAGGCGCGCGTCGCGATCGTCACCAGCGACACCATCTGGTCCCCGGCCAAGGCCGCGGAGTTCGTCGCCGCGATGGACGAGGGCGCGATCGACATCGTTGTCGGCACCCAGCTCGTCACCAAAGGCTATCACTTTCCCAACCTGACCCTCGTCGGGGTGGTCGACGCCGACCTCGGGCTTCAGGGCGGGGATTTGCGCGCGGCCGAGCGCAGCTTTCAGCAGATCAGCCAGGTCGCCGGACGCGCCGGCCGCGGCGGCAAGCCCGGGCGCGTGCTGGTCCAGAGCCACGACCCCGCCAATGCGGTCATCGCGGCGCTGGTCGCGGGGGATGCCGAGGGCTTCTACGCCGCCGAGACCGAGGCCCGGCGCGGCGCCGCGATGCCGCCGTTCGGGCGCCTCGCCGCAATCGTCGTCTCGTCCGAGGACCAGAGCGAGGCCGAAGCGGTTGCGCGGCGCATCGGCCATGCCGCGCCCAGGGTTGAGGATATGGCGGTGTTCGGCCCCGCCCCCGCCCCGCTCGCCATGCTCCGCGGCCGCCATCGCCAGCGTCTGCTGGTCCACGCCGCGCGCAGCCTCGACGTCCAGGATGTCATCCGCGACTGGCTGGGCGAAGTCGAATGGGGTTCGAAAGTGCGGGTGGCGGTGGACGTCGATCCTTATTCTTTCCTCTAAATCATAGACTTGTGGGTAGGCGAGAGCGTGGCTAAGCTTTACCCGCTCGGTCCGATCTGGCTTGTGGGGTTCGTCTTAATGCGTTGGTTCAAATTGTCTCTGGGCGCCGCGGCGCTCCTCTTTGGCTCGACTGCGGTCCAGGCGAAATGGCACGAAGCGAGCAGCCGGCACTTCACCATCTACGCCGACCAGGATCCGGCCGAGCTAAAGGCGTTCGCGGAAACCCTCGAGCGCTTCAATTCCGCGGTCCGCGAAGCGCGCGGCATTGCCGATGTCGAACCAGGTGCCTCGAGCCGGGTCACGCTTTACGTCCTGCGCGATGTCGGTGCGATCCAGAAGCTTTATGGCGACGACAATGTCGCCGGCTTTTATATGCCCAAGGCCAGCGGGTCGGTCGCCTTCGTCCCCGACAAGGGCAGCCGGGGCAAATGGGGGCTTAGCGCCGACGGCATCTTCTTCCACGAATATATGCATCATTTGATGCACGGGGACACCGACCGGCCGTGGCCGTCGTGGGTGTCCGAGGGCAGCGCCGAATTTTACGCCACTCCCAAATTCACGGCCAATGGCGGCGTCGAGTTCGGCGCTCCGCCGTTGTATCGTGCCGATGTCCTGTCTCCCGTCGGAACGCTGTCCTTGGCGAAGATGCTGAGCGGCGACTTCACCTATCTGACGTACCGGGAATATGAATCCATCTATGGCCGCGGCTGGATGCTCATCCATTATCTGGCGTTCGAACCCCAGCGCCGCGGGCAGTTGACCCGCTATCTCAACGGCATCGCCGCCGGGGTTCCGGCGCTCAAGGCCGCCGAGGATGCATTCGGCGACTTGAGGAAACTCGAGCGCGAACTCTATTCTTATTACAAGCGCAACACTTTCAAGCTGACCACGATCCCGGCGGACCGCCTCAGCATTCCGCCCATTTCCACCCGCGCTTTGTCAGCCGGCGAGAGCGAATTGATCGACGCCAGGATCAAGCTCGCGCGCGGCGGCAAGCGGGTTGGCGCGGCGGCGCTGGCGGATCGGGCCACGGCGGTTGCAGCGCGCTATCCCGGCGATGCCCGCGTCCAGACGCTGACGGCGCAGCTCAAGAATTCGGCCGACGACCATCAGGCGGCGCTGTCGGCCGCGGACAAAGCGGTCGCGCTCGATGCCCGATCCTATCCGGCATTGATCGAGCGCGCACATGCGATGATGGCGCTCGCCAAGAGCGACAAGAAGGGCGCCGACTGGAACAAGGTTCGGGCGGCGTTTCTGGCCGCCAATAAGGTCGACCCCGAGGGCGCCGAGCCGCTGATCGGATATTATCGATCGTTCGTCGCGCAGGGCATCAGCCCGACGAGCAACGCGGCCGAGGGTCTCGCTTATGCCTTGGTGCTGGCGCCTCAGGATGACCAATTGCGAATGGAAATCGTCGGCCACATGATCGATTCGAACCGGCTCGAGAGTGCCAGCCGAGCGCTGATGCCGCTCGCTTTCGATCCCCACAAAGGAAAAAGGCGCAACGCGGCAATCGCAATTTTTGAAGCGCTCAAGGCCGGCAACCGCACGCTGGCGCGGGAGAAGTGGGGCGAGGCGCAGCAGCATTATCGCGCCGAATAATCCGCCCGCGCCGGCGCGCGACCAACGCCTCCCAATCCTTCGCGGCGTGTGACCGGAAGAGCTCGTTGACGACACTCCACCGAGCTGTAAGGCATTCAATTGCTCGGCTTTTTCCAATGTAAGGATGAACATGCGTTTTCCAGTCCTGGCCCTTGCGGCCATGGCTTGTGCGGTTCCGGCCAAGGCCGAGTGGCACCGCGCGAGCAGCCGACACTTCATCATTTATTCCGAGCAGAATCCGGGCGTCATCCGGCAGTTCGCGGAGGAGCTAGAGAAATTCGACGGCGCGGTCCGGCGGGTCCGGGGCATGGAGGATCTTCCGCCGAGCCAGGGCAACCGCCTGACCATCTTCTCGACCTTCGGCACCGAAGAGATCGAGCGGCTCCGCGGCGACTCGAACAGCAACACCCGCGGCTTCTATTCGGGCAAGGCTTCGGGCTCGGTCGCCTTCGTTTCCCGCGGCAATTCCAAGTCTCGCTATTATTCGCCCGTCGGATCGCGGATTTCGACCAAGATCGACCTCGGCGTCGATGATAATGTCATCCTGTTTCACGAATATGCCCACCATCTGATGATGCAGGATCTCGTCGGCCCGACCCCGGTCTGGTTTGTCGAAGGGTTCGCCGAATTCATGTCGACGGCGCAAATAGAACGCGATGGAGCGGTCGGCCTCGGGCTGCCCGCGACGCACCGCTATTACGGCCTGATGCACGGCGCCGCACTGCCGCTTCGCCAGATGCTTTCGACGTCGATCGACGAACTCGAACCCGATCAGGTCGAATCGCTGTACGGGCGCGGCTGGCTGCTGACCCATTATCTGACCTTCGAGCCGTCGCGGAAGGGTCAGCTGGACAAATACCTGACGCTTCTGGGCAAGAATTCGCAACCGCTCGCGGCGGCGGAGAGCGCCTTCGGCAACCTCGACGTGCTGGAGGGCGAGCTCAAGCGTTACCAGGCGAAGCGGAGCCTGGATTATCTCAAGGTCTCGAAGAATGTTCTCAATGTCGGCCCGATCAGCGTCGACCGGCTTGATCCTGGAGCGGCGGAAATCGTGCCGTTGCTGATGCAGGCGCAATACGGCCTCGACCTGGAAGGCGCGCAAGCGATTATCGCTCAGGCGCGGCAGGTGCAGGCGCGGCACCCCGGCGATGTCCTGGCGCATACCATGCTCGCGCAAGTCGAGCTCGCGGCCGAACAGGCCGAAGCGGCGGAAGCAGCCGCCGATCGCGCGCTCGCTCTGGCCCCGGGCAACCTCGACGCGACGATCCTCAAGGGCAAGGCCATGGTCCTCAAGGCGACAAAGCTCGACGGCGCCCCGCGCCACGCCTTGTTCGAGCGCGCCCGCAAGACCTTCATCGCCGCCAATGCGATCGACCGC
This sequence comes from Sphingomonas sp., assembly GCA_031387795.1. Taxonomy (GTDB): domain Bacteria; phylum Pseudomonadota; class Alphaproteobacteria; order Sphingomonadales; family Sphingomonadaceae; genus Sphingomicrobium. The sequence goes on along the minus strand of JANNDN010000233.1, from coordinate 1,528 downwards.
GAGGACCCCGAGCCGCTGATGGAATTCTATCACGCGTACGGCAGAGAAGGCATTGGCCCGAACAAGAATGCCATCGCCGCGCTTCATTACGCCTCGGACTTGGCGCCGCAGGATCGTGGACTGCGGGTCAATTCGGCCTATCGCTATCTCCTCGACGGCAAGCTCGCCGACGCCAAACATGCCCTGCTCCCGATCGCCTTCGATCCGCACGGCGGTCATATGGCGAAGGTCAGCCGCGAGATGATCGTGGCCATCGACCGCGGCGAAAAGGATCGCGCGCTGGAGCTTGCCAGAACCTGGTCGGATACCCCGGACGAATAGGCCTAGTCGGTGGTGACGATCTCTTCGACCGGAGGTGTCGGGCGGCGCGGCTTGACCCACATCGGCTGCACCAGCTGGCCCTCGCGGATGGCGCGGTAGAGCAGATAGCCGCCGAAGCCGGTCGCGACGATCATCGCGATGAGCGACGCCTCGAGCCCGAACTGACCACCGCTGAGCAGCGGCGGACCGCTCAGCTCGGCCTCAACCAGCCCGCGGACGAAGGTACCCGAAACGGGAATGTCCCAGACTTCGCCCTGGGTGAAATTCCACGCCACGTGGATGCCGATCGCCAGCCACAGTCGGCGGGTCAGCATATAGGCTGCGCCGAGCATGACCCCAGCCTCGAGCGCGATCCCGATCGCCGCGACCAGGCTGGCGTTGGGGTTCACCAGATGCGCCGCCCCGAACAAGGCCGAGGTTATTGCCAGCGCGAGCCAGCTGCCGCCAAACTCCTCCAGCCAGCGGAACAGGATGCCGCGGAACAGCAATTCCTCGACCACGCCGGGAAACAAGGCGCTGGCGAGCAGCGCGGTCAGCAAATAGCTCGTGTCGCCCGGGCCGATGATCCGGTACACGCCCGCCAGCGCGGCGATGCCGACGATCAGCGAGAACAGGATGAAGCCGATGCCGAGCCCAGCCGCGCTTTCCTTGATCGCGCTGCTCCACGGGAGGTCGTCGTGCTTCCTCGCGCCGAGGTGGCGGATGACCAGCTTGTAGGCGAGAAACGCGACAACGATCCCGGCGATATTCTGGATCAGGACCCGCTGTTCGGGCACCATGTCGGGGAAGACGAGCTTGACCAGATCGGTGGCGTAGCCGACGCCGAGCATGAGCACGACCACCGCAATGACCATCGCCACCAGCGGGAATTCGAAAATCTTCCGCCACAACGGCCGGTCCGGCCCCACCTTCTCGTCGCTCATCCCCGGTCCCCTCGTTTGAGCGGGACGTAGGTCGGGCGGCCTCTCTCGCGCAATCCCTATTCGGCGAGCGGCAGGTCCGCCTGACGCTGGCCCGCTCCCTCGGCGGCGAGGAGGAGCTTTTTGCGGTCGAGTCCGCCGGCATAGCCGCCCAGCGTCCCGTCGCTGCGGATGACGCGGTGGCAGGGGACGAGGACCGCAACCGGATTGTCGCCGTTGGCGGTGCCGACCGCGCGCACCGCGCCGGGCTGGCCGATCGCCTTGGCGATGTCGGCATAGCTGCGCGT
>JANNDN010000332.1:0-1734 GCA_031387795.1 Sphingomonas sp. | reverse complement strand
ATCGCCTCCATCATCACCTGCAACGGGCGGTTGGTGCCGGCGGCGATGTCGAGCAACGCCTCCTTGGCGCTGTCGCCCCACGTCCAGGTGTCATCGAACGCCTCGATGCTGGCATCCGCCCCCGCCCCACTCGCCGCCTTAAACAGCACGTTATAACCCGCGTTCGAATTGAATGGCGGGTCGAGGTAAATCAGGTCGATGCTCTCGTCGGGGAACGCCCCCACGTCACGCAGGACCTCCAGATTGTCGCCGTAATAAAGCTTGTTCGTCACGCACCCTCCGACCCGAGCAGAGCAAGGGTAGCAAGACCGTCACGGGAGTAAATCCCGTGACGTCGATCCTGTCGGGCTTCGCCCGCTGGTCGGCCGGCATGCACCGTCTCTTCGACGCAGCGAGCGCAGCGCTCGGCGGTTTATGCTGTCCTACACACCCCCATTTGTGATTAGAGGTAGTCATGCGTTGCTTGTTGATTGCCGCCTTCCCCTTGCTGGCCGCCCACGCCGCTCAGGCCCAGCCTGTTCCGCCACAAGCACCGTCCATTGCGGCGGCACCGGCGCAGGACGAAATCGTCGTCACCGGCAATCGGGGCGACGAGATGTATCGGTTGCCGGTCGCATTGCGGTCCCAGCCGGAATCCTGGGAGGACAACTGGCGGCGCTCGATTGGGCTCGACATGTCCTCATGCCACAACATCGGACCGGCCGGCTGCGGGCTGACGCCCAACCGCATTGTGACCGTCGGGTCCGATGGTTCGCTCGTGTGGGGCGAGGGCGACCGGTGATGTTGGTCTCGCGCCCGCCCGTGTACGACCGCTGCAATCGCTGCGTTTCGCGCTCGGCGGTCCTCCGTTTCGCCCCCGCCAAATCCTACGAAGTAGAAGAAATAGAAGACCCCTCGATTTCATTTTCAAAGGTGGGCCGTGCGACCGTTCTCTGCGTGAACTTCGTGAAAATGCTGGGTTCCATTTCGCCCCCGTCACCGCGAACTTTGGGAACATTCGCGTCCTTTCGCCTCCCCCGACACCATCTGGCGCGTGGCATCGGGGCGGGTTTAGCATGGCCCGGGCACCAACAGGGAGCAATTCGCATGGAAAAGAATGTCGGATCGGGGGACCGCGTGGTCCGCATCGTCATCGGCGCGGCGTTGATCGCGCTCATCTATCTCGCGCCGCTGACCGGCACCGCGGCGCTGATCGCCGGGATCGCCGCCGTGGGGTTGCTGCTGAGCGCGCTCTTCTCGCGCTGCCTGATCTACAAGCTCGCCGGCATCGATACGATGACCAAGGAAGCGCCGTATTCGACCACCGACGACCGCGCCGGGCTCTAGCCGCGGCGCGGCGCTGGGATGGCGCGGTCCATCCCAGCCGCCAAACGAGCGCGGATGGACTAGCCGAGGACTTCGAGCGCGGCCGCATAAGCGATCGCGTCAAAGGCCCGGGGAATCGTGATTGGAGGGGTGGCCGGAGCCGCGCTGTAGAGCGCCGGGCGGGCCTGGTAACTGAAGTGTTTGGTCTTGCTTCGGTTGTTCGAATGCGACGCGCGACGCGTCGATTTTCTATTCATTGTCATTATGTTGGTATTCAAATCATTCCTGTAGTTGAGGCGCGACTTGCGCCTTTCTGATTGCTTCGGCCTCGCGCAGTCGCTCCGAGCGCTGGGCCCGGTCGGCGAGTGCGGCCCAGGCCGCTTCGGATCGGCGGCAGCGCTCGCGCACATGCTCGAGCGTCGCCGCTTC
>JANNDN010000324.1:0-3896 GCA_031387795.1 Sphingomonas sp. | reverse complement strand
CGGCTGGCGGGGCCGGCGAGGTCGAGATTGTAAAGCGTGCGGCCCTTGTCGAAGAGCGGGGTGTCGGGGGAATTGAGGTATTTGGGCTCGCCGTCGCCGAGGATGCGCCCGCCGAACGCGATCACCCGCCCGCGCGGGTCGCGGATGGGGATCATCAGACGGCCGCGGAACCGGTCGTACGTCGCTTTGCCGTCATCGGGCTTGATCAGCATCCCGGTCTCGATCAGCCGCTCCTCGCCGAGCGAGGCGAGCGCGGTCTTGAGCGCGTTGCGGCTGTCGGGGGCGAGGCCGATCCCGAACCGTTCGATGGTCGCCGCATCGATCCCGCGGCGCTGGCAATAATCGCGCGCCGAAGCGCCCGCGGGGCTCGCCAATCGCTCGGCGAACCAAAGCTGCGCGGCCGACGTGACCTCGGTCAGCGAGGACGAGCGCTCGGCCTGCTCGCGGGCCCGCGGATCAGGGGCGGGGACCTCCATCCCGGCCTTGCCCGCAAGCTCCTTGACCGCATCCATGAACTGCAGCCCGCGCGCATCGGTGAGGAAACGGATCGCGTCGCCGTGCGCGCCGCAGCCGAAGCAATGGTAGAAATGCTTGTCGTCATTGACGGTGAAGCTGGGGGTTTTTTCGTTGTGGAACGGGCAGCACGCCTTCCATTCGCGGCCGGCGCGGATGAGTTTGACCGTGGGGGCGATGATTGCGCTCAGCACCGTCCGCGATCGCAATTCGTCTAGCCAGGCGGGAGAGAGCGTCACGGTTTCAGCCTACCGCCTCCGGCGCGGGCGCTCAACCGAATCGGCAAGCACGTTCCGAACGGGATGTGAAGGTTTATCGATTCAGACCAAGACACTGATCCATAACGATTAATACTTCTGTGATTCAGGCGAAATAGGGTTAATCTGTCGGCCATCCGACACTGGGGGCAAACAAAGCGGGTGTCGGAACCATGGAGGGGATCCAATAATGTTGAATAAAATTAGCGGGCTTGCCCGAACGCTATATATTGCACTCGCGATTATTGCCGGTTTTGTCGCATTGGGCACGCTCAATGTGCCGCTGGTGCTGTTCGTGCTGGGCTTGATCGCCGGGCTTACTTTGATCGAGGAACGGTTCGTGGCAGCCGCGGTCAGCGCGCTCGTGCTGCCAGTCATTGGCGCGGCTTTGGCGACCATTCCGGCAATCGGCGCGCAGCTCAGTGCCGTGGCCGGCAATCTCCAGATTGGCATCGCCGGCGCGGTTGCGACCGCAATCGCCTTGCGGCTGTTCAGTCTGGCGGTCGAGGGCGTCACGGGAATGACTGCGGCCGAGAAGACCAAGAAGTAAGGGTTATTCATTCGACTGCGGGGCTTCGCCGTGCGTTTCGGCGGAGCCCCTTTTTGCGGCCAGGTTAAGCGAGCATGCCCTTGACGGGTGCGCCGGCGCGGACGGTTCAGACGCGCAATTCGTCGAGCCAGGCGGGGGAGAGGGTCATGTGTGCCCACCCCTTCGGCGCTGCGCGCCTCTTCCCCTCCCGCTTGCGGGAGGGGGCAGGGGGTGGGCCTGCTTTATTGTCGAGCGCAGGCTTTCCAATACGCCCTCGAGATTATCGCGAACGTCGTTATTCCAGTAGCGCACCACCCGAAATCCTGCGCGCTCAAGATATTCGGTTCGCGCCTCGTCCGATGCGCTGTCACAATGCTGACCGCCGTCGACCTCGATCACCAAGCTTAATTCGCGGCACAGGAAATCGCAGATGAACGGGCCGATCGGCATCTGGCGCGAGAATTTCCAGCCATCCAGCTGACGCTTGTTGAGGTGGGTCCAAAGCCGCCGTTCCGCGGGCGTTGCCGCGTTCCGAAGCTGCTGGGCCCGTCGGGTAGGTCTTCGCAAAGGTTCGGGCATGAATTCAGCATGCCCACCCCCGAGCCCTCCCGCAAGGCGGGAGGGGAGAAATTAGGGGCTCACCCCGCGAGCAACCCTTTCACCAGCGCGCTCGCCCGGGCCGGTTCGATCGCGGTGCCGAGTTGCTCTTTCACCGCGGCCATCACTCTGCCCATGTCCTTCATCGAGGACGCGCCCGTCTCGGCGATGATCGCCTCGATCTTTGCGCGGGCGTCGTCGTCCGACAATTGCGCGGGGAGGAATTTGGTGATCACCGCGATCTCGGCTTCTTCGATCGCGGCCAGCTCTTCGCGGTTGCCCGTGCGGTACATGTCGGCCGATTCGCGGCGCTGCTTGATCATTTTCTGGAGCACTTCGGTGACCAGAGCGTCGTCGTCGGGCTGGGCCGAAGCGGTGCGCAGTTCGATGTCGCGGTTCTTGATCGCGGCCAAAGCGAGACGGAGCGTGCCGACGCTCGCTTTGTCCCCGCTCTTCATCGCCGCGATCGATGCGCTCTTGATGTCGTCCCGGATCATAGATGCGCCCTAGCGAGCGATTTTGCGGCTGACCAGCGTTGACCGGACCCGCCAAAGCGCATAGCGGCAATCCCTTAGCGACATCGTTGTTCTGACCCGCTTTTCCGGAAGGCTCCTTTCCGCATGGCCGACCCATGTCTGACGCCCGCGCCCAAGCCCGAAGGGGCCACCGCCTGCATCGTCTTCGCGGACGGGCGGATCGCGTGGGGGCAGGGCTTCGGCGCGGAAGGGGAGGCGGTCGGCGAATTGTGCTTCAACACCGCGATGACCGGTTACCAGGAGGTGATGACCGATCCCTCCTACGCCAAGCAGGTCATCGCCTTCACCTTTCCGCACATCGGCAATGTCGGGGCCAATGAGGAAGACGTCGAGGCGGGGGAAGCGCATGCACTCGGCGCGATCGTCCGCGAAGTGGTCACCGGGCCGAGCAATTACCGCGCCAACGGCAGTTTCGCCGAGTGGATGGGGGCGACGGGGAGGATCGGGGTCGCGGGGATCGACACGCGCGCGCTGACCCGGCTGGTGCGGCGCGAGGGCCCGCCGACGATCGTCATCGCGAATCGGGCCGACGGGCTGTTCGATCTCGACGCGCTGCAGCTTATGGCGGCGGAGTGGCCCGGGCTCGAGGGGATGGACCTCGCCAACGAGGTCAGCTGCGCGCAGGTTGAGGCGTGGAGCGGGGGGAAATGGGTTTGGGGTGAGGGGTATTCTTTCGATTTTCCCCTCCCGCCGGCGGGAGGGGCCGGGGGTGGGCCTGTTGGGGGCAGCCGCGGGCTTGACGACGGACAGGCCCACCCCCCAGCCCCCTCCCGCGATGCGGTAGGGGGAGAAAAGGGGAAGAGGCCCCACGTGGTCGCGGTCGATTATGGGGCCAAGCGCAACATCTTCCGCAATTTGAGCGAGGCCGGGGCGCGGGTTACGGTGGTTCCCGCATCCGCGAGTTTCGACGAGATCATGGCGCTCGAGCCCGATGGCTTCTTTCTCTCGAACGGGCCGGGCGATCCGTCAGCGACAGGGGAGTATGCGATCCCGGTCATTCGCCAGATGCTGGAAACGGAGAAGCCCTTGTTCGGCATCTGCCTCGGCCACCAATTGCTTGCCCTTAGCGTCGGCGGGAAGACGTCGAAGATGTTCCAGGGTCATCGCGGCGCCAACCATCCGGTCAAGCGGCTCGCCGACGGGCGGGTCGAGATCACCAGCATGAACCACGGGTTTGCCGTGGAACGGCAGGGCATGCCAAATCACGTCCGCGAAACGCATGTGTCGCTGTTCGACGGCTCCAACTGCGGGATCGAACTGACCGACCGCCCCGCGTTCAGCGTCCAGTACCACCCCGAGGCCAGCCCGGGGCCGATGGACAGTTTCTACCTGTTCGAGAAATTCGTGGGGATGATGCGATGAGGCTGCTGCTGCTTTCTAGCGCGACCGCCATTGCCCTCGCCGGCTGCGGCCCCGGCAACCTGACGCCCTCGACCGAGGCCGAGCGCGCCGCGATCGAGGCGG
>JANNDN010000318.1:0-15117 GCA_031387795.1 Sphingomonas sp. | reverse complement strand
ATCGCCTCGATCGTCGCGACGCTCGCGGTGATCGGCTTCATGCTCATCACCTATGGACGGTTCGGGGTTTATGCGACGTTCGGGCTGATCGTGAACGCGTTGATGATCCTTGGCGTGATGGCCTTGTTCAATGCGACGCTGACACTTCCAGGGATTGCCGGCTTCGTCCTCACCATCGGCGCCGCGGTCGACGCCAACGTGCTGATCAATGAGCGTATCCGCGAGGAATTGAGGCGCGGCCGACGGGTGCTCGACGCGCTCGAGACCGGCTATCGGGAAGCGTCGACGGCGATTTTCGACGCCAATATCACCAACACCATTGCTGCGGCTCTGATGCTCTATTTCGGCTCGGGCCCGATCCGCGGCTTTGCCGTCGTCCTGCTCATCGGGATCATCACCTCGGTCTTCACCGCGGTCAATTTCACCCGGATGTTCGTCGCTTTGTGGGTTCGTCGCCGCCGCCCCAAATCGCTCAATATTTGACGGGATTCAGACAATGAAGCTGCTCAAACTGGTCCCCGACAATACCAACCTGGACTTCATGCGCTGGCGCAATCTGGCGCTGGTCCTGTCGATCATTGCCACCGCCGCAAGCCTTGCGCTGGTCGCCTATCGCGGCCTCAACCTGGGCATCGATTTCGTCGGTGGGCAGCAGATTCGGGTGACCTTCGCCGAGCGGGTCGACATCGAGCAGTTGCGTGGACGGATCGCCAAGCTCGAGGTCGGCGACGCCAACATCCAGGAGTTCGGGGACGGCAAAAGCTATCAGATCCGCCTGCCGCGGCCCGATGGCCCCGATAGCGCCGCCAATCAGGTGGTGACCAAGATCCGCACCTTCTTGCCCACCGCTTACCCCGGGGTGCAGGTCGGCGCCGCCGAATCGGTCTCGGGCAAGGTGTCGGAGGAGCTGGCCAGCGACGGCGCTTTGTCGATCCTGTTCGCGATGATCGGGATCGCGGTCTACATCTGGTTCCGCTTCGAATGGCAATTCGGCGTCGGGGCCCTGCTGACCCTGTTTCACGACGTGTCGATGACGCTCGGCTTCTTTTCGCTGACCCAGCTGCCGGTCGATCTCAACGTCGTCGCCGCGATCCTCACCATCGTCGGCTATTCGTTGAACGATACCGTTGTCATCTATGACCGGATTCGCGAAAACCTCCGGAAATTCCGCAAGATGGGCATCGTGCCGTTGCTCAACCTGTCGCTCAACGAGACGCTCAGCCGGACCATCGTCACCTCGCTCTCGATCCTGCTTGCGCTGGGCGCGTTGATGGTGCTCGGTCCCGACGTCATTTTCGGGCTCACGGTCGCGATCTTCCTCGGGATTTTCGTCGGGACTTATTCGTCGATCTACATTTCCTCCCCGGTGCTGGTGTGGCTTGGGGTCCAGCCCGACAGCTTCCTGAGGCAGGATTCGGGCGACGAGCCGGAGCCCAGCGCCGCCTGAGCTTCGGCCAGACCTGAGCTTCGGTCCGCCCTGAGCTTCGATCGGCGCCGAGCTTTGTTCAGCAACGACCAATATTGATCGGGCCATCCCTTCTTGGCCTCCCCCCGAGCCCGCGCTAATGAGGTCCCATGGTGAAAATGTCCCGCTCCGTTCTGCTGCTCCTTATTTGTGCCTCCACCGTTCCGCTGGCCAGTTGCGCCGGGCGGGGCAGCAAGGGCGACACGGCCTATGTCGCTCGCGATGTTGCCACGCTGTATTCGGCCGCCAAGCGGGCGATGGACGTGGGCGATTATGAAATGGCGGCCAAGCTGTTCGACGAGGTCGAGCGCCAGCATCCGTATTCGGTGTGGGCGCGGCGGGCGCAGCTGATGAGCGCGTTCAATTATTACATCGCCAAGAAATATAATGAGGCGGTCAGCTCGGCCCAGCGGTTCGTGACCATCCATCCCGGCAACGTCGATGCGCCTTATGCGCAATATCTGATCGCGATGAGCTATTTCGAGCAAATGGAAGCGGTCACCCGCGACCAGTCGACGACCCAGTCGGCGTCGGATGCTTTCGGCGAACTCATCCGCCGCTACCCCGACAGCCGCTACGCCGCCGACGGCCGCGAGAAGCTCGCGCTGATCAGCGATCATCTGGCGGGCAAGGACATGGAGATCGGCCGCTTTTACCAGCGTTCCGAAAACTGGCTCGCCTCGACCTTCCGCTTCCGCAACGTGGTCGACAAATTCCATTCGACGACCCATTCGGCCGAGGCGCTCGAGCGGCTGGTCGAAAGCTATCTCGCGCTCGGCATGCCGGAGGAGGCGTTCCGCGCGGCCTCGGTGCTCGGCGCCAATTATCCCGATACCTTCTGGTACCGGCAGGCGCTGCGGCTGCTGATCAAGCATCAGGGCCGCTACGGGACGGTGACGGAGAACGGGGTCGTATTGCCCCCGCCGGGCGGTCGCCGGTCGGGTCCGGGCGCGACATCCTATCCGCAGAAGGCGGCGCTTCCCCCGCCCGCATCGGTGTCGGGCGATCCGGCCCAGGAGCCCCAGCCCGCCCCGACCCCGACCCCGACCCCGACCCCGCAGTGATCGGCGGGTGAGCGCTCGGCTGGTAGGAGGCGAGCCGGACCCTGTGCCATGCTGAGCCACCTCGAAATCCGGGATGTCGTGCTCGTCGAGCGCCTCGACCTCGATTTCGAGCCCGGGCTTGGCGTTCTGACCGGCGAGACCGGCGCCGGAAAATCGATTCTGCTCGACGCGCTCGGCCTCGCGCTCGGAATTCGCGCCGACAGCGGGCTGGTTCGATCGGGCGCGGTCGGCGCCTCGGTGGCGGCGGAAATCCGCCTTGCCGATGACCATCCGGCGCTAGCGCTCCTCGCCGACCAGGGCATCGAGCGCGATCCCGGCGAGCCACTCCTGATCCGCCGCTCGCTTAAAGCCGATGGCGGCAGCCGCGCCTTTGTCGGTTCCTCCGCGGTGCCCGCCTCATTGCTCCGCGACATTGGCGCCGCGGCGATCGAGATTCACGGCCAGCACGACGAGCGCGGCCTGCTCAATCCGCGCGGCCACCGCGCTTTGCTCGACGTTTTCGCCGGCACCGACACCGCGCCGGTGGCGGCGGCGTGGGCGCTGTCGCAGGGGATCGAGGACCAACTCGCGGAGGCCCGGCAATCCGCCGCGGAAGCCGAACGCGACCGCGACTATCTCGACTTCGCCTGCGCCGAGATCGAGGCGCTGGCGCCCGAGGCTGGCGAGGAAACCCGCCTCGCCGAGGAGCGGTCGGCAATCCAGGCGGGGGTCAAGGCCGGCGAGAGCCTGACCGGGCTCGACGAATTGCTCGGCGGGTCCGACGGCGCGCTCGCGCAGCTGCGCCAGGCCGCGCGCCGGATCGAGCGCGGGTCGGAAGACCATCCGTTGCTGGCCGAAGCGCTCGCCAGCCTCGACCGCGCGCTGATCGAGGCCAACGAAGCCGAGGACCGCATTCGCCGCGCGGCCGATATGCTCGCCAGCGATCCCGAGCGGCTCGATGCGGTCGAGGCGCGGTTGTTCGACATCCGCGGCCTTGCGCGCAAGCACCGGGTCGAGGCGGATGATCTCGCGGCGCTGGCGGAAAAGATGCGCGGCCAGCTGTCGGAGATTGAGGCCGGCGGCGAACGCATCGCGACCCTCGAACGCAAACTCGAGGCGGCCCGCGTGGACTATTCGGTCGCAGCGGCCAGGCTGTCTGGCGAGCGAGCGTCGGCGGCGCAGCGGCTCGATTCGGCGATGGCGGCAGAGCTTGCGCCGCTCAAGCTCGATTCGGCTCGCTTCCGTACGGCAATCGCCACCGCCGAGCCCGGACCCGCCGGCACCGACCGGGTCGAGTTCGAAGTCTCGACCAACCCCGGCGCTCCGTTCGGAGCGCTGACCCGGATCGCCTCGGGCGGCGAATTGTCGCGCTTCATCCTCGCGCTCAAGGTCGCGCTGGCCGAGGCCGGGCAGGCGGGGACGATGATCTTCGACGAGATTGATCGCGGGGTCGGCGGTGCGGTCGCCAGCGCGATCGGCGAGCGGCTCGCGCGACTGGCGGAGCGCAGCCAGGTGCTGGTCGTCACCCACAGCCCGCAGGTCGCGGCGCGGGCCGCGCATCACTACCGGATCGAAAAAGCGCACGGCGAGGGCGGCAGCCGGACCAATGTCCGCAAGCTCGGCGAAGCGGAGCGCCGCGAGGAGATTGCGCGGATGCTGTCGGGCTCGACCGTCACCGACGAGGCCCGCGCCCAGGCCGCGAAGCTGCTGGAGGCGGCATGACTGCATCGCGTGCCATCGAACATCAATTCGAAGGCGAAACATTTCGCAGCGATTGGAATGCGGGCGAGGGTCAGGCGCGCGCGACCATCATCGTCTTCCCGACTGTCGCGGGCATTAGCGCGCTGGAATCGGGATTTGCCGAAACGCTGTCGGCGAAGGGTTTCAACATATTTCTCGCCGACCTTTACGGCGCGGAATTTCGCGGTGCACCGCGCGGGGTTGGCGGGGAGCAGATGCGACGCCTCGCCGCAGACCGGGCGGGGCTGCGCCGGCGGCTGACCTCTGTGCTCGATGTCGTCCGCGAACTGAATGAAACCGGTCAGGGCATCGTCGCAATCGGCTTCTGCTTCGGCGGACTGTGTGCGCTCGATCTCGCCCGCAGCGGTGCCGACATCGCCGCCGTCGCCAGTTTCCACGGCCTGTTCGACCCGCCCGGCCTGCCGCCGGTTCCGATCACCGCCAAGGTCGCGGCGTTCCACGGCTGGGACGACCCGATGGTCCCGCCGGCGAAGGTCGTCGCGCTCGCCCGCGAGTTGACCGAGGCGGGGTGCGACTGGCAGATTCACGCCTTCGGCCACACCGTCCACGGCTTCACCAACCGCGACGCCGACAAGATCGGCAATCCCGCCGTGCGCTTCAGTGCGGAGGCGTCGCGGCGCAGCTGGCATGCGCTCGACGGCCTGCTGGGCGAGCTGTTCAGTTGAGCATGAAGGGCGAGGCAGCGACGCGGCTCGAGTGGCTGGCGAACGAGATCGCGCGCCACGACAAGCTCTACCACGACCAGGACGCGCCGGAGATTTCGGACGCCGACTATGACGCGCTGATGCGCGAGAACCGCGCGCTGGAGGCGAGTTTCCCCCAGCTCGTCCGCGCCGATTCGCCGTCCAGCCGGCTTGGCGCAGCGCCGACTTCAAGCCTGGCCAAAGTCCCTCACGCGCGGCCGATGCTCAGCCTCGACAATGCCTTTGCGGATGAGGAAGTGGTCGAGTTCGTCGGACGGGTGCGCCGGTTCCTTTCGCTGCCCGCGGACACCGAAGTGGCGCTGACCGCCGAACCGAAGATTGACGGACTGTCCTGCTCTTTGCGTTACGCGGCGGGGGCGCTGGTCCTCGCGGCGACCCGCGGCGACGGCTCGGTGGGCGAGGACGTCACCGCCAATGTGCGGATGATTCCCGATATTCCTCAGGCGATCGGCGGAGCGCCCGCGATCCTCGAGGTTCGCGGCGAGGTCTATATGTCGAAGGCCGACTTCGCCTCGCTCAACCAGCGGCAGGACGAGGCCGGCGGCAAGATTTTTGCCAATCCGCGCAACGCCGCGGCGGGTTCGCTCCGGCAAAAGGACCCGGCGATTACGGCAGCGCGGCCGCTGCGCTTCCTCGCCCACGGCTGGGGCGAAGTCAGCGAGCCGTTGGCGCAAACGCAGTTCGAGGCGATGAAGCGGATCGCGGCCTTCGGCATCCCGGTCAGCGACCAGCTTGAGCGCTGCGGGTCGATCGAGTCCGCGCTCGCCCATTATGCCGCGATCGAGCAGGCCCGCGCCGACTTGCCCTTCGACATCGACGGCGTGGTCTATAAGGTCGACCGCCTCGACTGGCAGGAGCGGTTGGGCGCGATCGGGCGGGCGCCGCGCTGGGGCCTCGCGCACAAATTCCCCGCCGAACAGGCCGAGACGAATCTGGAAAAGATCGAGATCCAGGTCGGGCGCACCGGCAAGCTCACCCCGGTTGGCCGGCTGGCCCCGGTGGGGGTCGGCGGGGTGATCGTCCAGAACGTCACCCTTCACAACCGCGACGAGATCGCCCGGCTGGGCCTTCGCGAAGGCGACCGCGTGCGCATCCAGCGCGCCGGCGACGTCATCCCCCAAGTGGTCGAGAACCTCAGCCGCGACGCCAAGCGCGCGCCCTATAACTTCCCCGACCACTGCCCCGAATGCGGGTCGGAGGCCGTCGCGGAGGAGGGCGAGGTCGACGTCCGCTGCACCGGCGGGCTGATCTGCCCGGCGCAGCGGCTCGAGCGGTTGAAGCATTTCGTCAGCCGCGGCGCGATGGACATCGACGGGCTGGGCGAGAAATCGATCGCCGAATTCCTTGGCCTCGGCTGGCTCCACGGCCCCGCCGACATCTGGCGGCTCAAGGATCACCGCGACGAACTGATCGGCCGCGAGGGGTGGAAGGAAAAATCGGTCGACAATCTCCTCGCTGCGATCGAGGCGCGGGTCGGGTTCGACCCGGCGCGCTTGCTGTTCGGCCTCGGCATCCGCCATGTCGGCACGGTCACCGCCAAGGATCTCATGAAGGCGTTCGCGACCATCGACAAGCTCGAGCGAGTCGCGCGCGAGCCCGACGCGGCCGAGGCCCTGTCGTCGGTCGAGGGCGTCGGCGGAGTGGTCGCCGAAGCGATCGTCGATTTCTTCCACGAGCCGCACAACCGCGACGAGCTGGCCGACCTGCTCGCGCTGGCCCGGCCCGCCGCCTTCGTCAGCGATACCCGCCAGACCGAATGGACCGGCAAGACCATCGTCTTCACCGGCGCCCTCGAAACGATGAGCCGCGACGAGGCCAAGGCCCAGGCAGAACGGCTCGGCGCGCGCTCGGCGGGGTCGGTCAGCGCGAAGACCGATCTGGTCGTGGCTGGCCCGGGCGCCGGCTCGAAGCTCAAGAAAGCGCAGGAATTGGGTGTCCGCGTCATTGACGAGGCGGAATGGGCCACGGTCGTGGCCAAGAGTCTCAGCTGAGCGGCTGACCTTCCGGACCGCCGTCCTCGCGGCGTTGCGCGAAGTTCGCATTGGCCCAGTCGCGCAGTGGCTGGGGAGCGTCGGCGCTCCATTCCAGCAGGCCGCCCTCACCGGTCCGCAAATGCCGGTCGGGATCGAACCCGAACGCCTGCAGCTGGCCGTCGAGCTTGCTGTAGGAGCGGTTGGCGAGGTCGCCGTGCCACAAGTGCAGGACCGTGCCCGGGACAAAACCGATCCGGCCACCGACGAGGTCGCGAGCGGGGGCCGCCCAATTCCAGAAATGCTTCGCGTAAGGGGTTTGCTCGCCGATCATTGCTCGCACGCACGGGGAATGGATCATGCCGCCTGCGAAGGCATGCGCCATCAAGTGATCGCTGCCTCCCGACAGGCACGTATCGTAAAGGCCGTAGCTCTCGAACAACTCCCGCCGCGCCGCCCAGGCGAAGCCGGTATGGCCGTGCCGGACATAAATGTTGGACTGTGCGAAATAGGGGGCCCGGGCGAAGCAGTGGGCGAAGCTCTCGTAGGTGCCGCCGCCGGCTGCGAATTCGCGCTCCCCCGGTGCCAGCCAGGTGCAGGAATTGTAGGGCTGAACGACCATGTACCGGTCGAGCGCCGCGGACGCCCGCTCAAGCCAGCGCGGATCGTCGAACAATATGTCGCAGTCGAACCAGGCGACCTTGCGGCACTCGGCGGGGAGCGCGGCGGCGGCGAGGTTGAGCAGCCGCTCCTTATGCCACAGCACCGTGTCGCCGCGCAGCTGGAGCACGTTGTTGCCCGCCGGAAGCTCGAATTCCTCCTCGCCGAAGGCCAGCTCGACGACGAGGACATTGGCTCCGACCGCCACCATCCCGGCCATGAAGAGATCGAAATTCTCGCGCCGGGTACGATAGCGGCACGGATTGAAGTAGGACGTGATGACCCACAGATCGGCGCTCATGCGGGCGACCTCAGAACCAGCACCGGCCACTCACCCGAGCCGCGATCGCGGACCTCGAAACCGTGACTTGCGTAGGCGGCAATCACTGCCTCGGCCTGACTGTCGAGCAGGCCCGCGAGGACGATGCTGCCCGACCGCAGCACCGCCTTGGCGAAGGTCGGCGCGAGTTCGATTAGCGGGCCGGAGAGAATGTTGGCGATTAGCAGTTCATAAGGCGCTCGGGCGACCAGCAGCGCCGAATCCATTCCGTCCGCGACCGCCAGCAGCAGCTCGCCGTGACCGTGGCCGAGCGCGACGCCGTTGATCAGCGCGTTATCGCGGGCAACGTCGATCGCGACCGGGTCGATATCGGTCGCGATGCACCGCGCCTTGGGCCACAAGTTCAGCGCCGCGAAGGCGAGGAGTCCGGTCCCTGTGCCGATATCGGCGATATTGGTGAAGCGCTCGCCATCGCGCTCCATCCGGTCGAGCGCCTCGAGGCAGCCCGCGGTCGTCGCATGCTGGCCGGTGCCGAACGCAAGGCCCGCTTCGATCTCGAAATTGACCGCCAGTGGATCGCGGGCGTGGGTCGGGGTGTGGACGAAGAAGCGGCCGGCGCGGATCGGCTCGAGCCCGGCCTGGCTCATGGTCACCCAATCGGCCTCGCCCAATTCCTCCACTTCGGCCACGCCAACGCCGAGCGCCTCGAGCGCCGCGACGTCCGCGGGGTCCGGACGGCGCTCGAAATAAGCATGGATGAGCCAGTTGTCGGGCCGGTCGGGGTCGGGCTCGTCGGCGACCAGCACCGGCGGGTCGCCGCGCGCCGCGAAGGGTCCTTCGCCTTCGGTAATCGCGGCCGCCTGAGCGCGCGAGCAGTGGACCGAAACGCGGACGCTCATCGCCGGGGCTTGGCCTGCGCCGCTTCCTTGGCCAGCCGCTCGTCGAGTGCCTTTCCGACCTCGGCGGCATAGGCCGTGCAGCCGTCTGGATCGAGCAGCCGCTCGCCGCGGGCGAAGCGGTCACGGAGTCCGCTTGCCGAGGGGTGCGGCGAGAGAAGGATGTCGCACGGGCTCGCGGCGATCTTCGCGATCGAGGCGCGGTAGGCCTGCAAATATTCGGGATGGTCGCTGAACCGATAATCGTCGCGGCTGACGGGGGTCAGGCTGTCGGCGTAAACGATGGTTCGGCAAACGCCCCCGTCGCAGCTGATCCAGCGCCAGCTCATCGCCCCCGGCGAGTGGCCCGGAGTGGCGATCGCCTCGACCATCAGATTGCCGAGCCGGACCTGCTCGCCATCGCGAATGACGCGCTCGACGCTGGCGGAGGGGAAGGCCTTGTGCATTCCCGCCTGTGGGTCGTCCTTGGCCGGAAGGCCGGTGGTGAAGACGCGCGACGCGGGCAAGGAGGTGACGAGGCTCGCGCGGCTGCGCTGCTGGAGCTCGGCGATGCCCCCGACATGGTCGAAATGCTCGTGGCTGGTGAGGATATAGCGGACATCGCTGAGCTTGAAGCCGAGCGCCGCAATATTGGCGGCGACGACGCCTGCGCCCTTCTCGGTCGTGCCGTCGATCAGGATATGGCCGCCGGTGCCGGTGATCAGGATCGCGCTGATCCCGCAGGTCCCGACATAATAAGCATTGCCGTGGATGCGGACTGGCGGGCCGGCCTTGTCCCAATCGTCGTTCTCGGTGCACGTCGCGGCCCAGCGCGGTCCGGCCTTTTCGATCGGAGCGCGCGGTTGCTCGATCTGCCGCGGTTTGCCGAACGGGATCGACAGCTGCATCGCGGCCAGAAAGAAAACGCTAGCGAACATAGCTGGCTCCATTGGCGTCGATGATGCTGCCCGTGGCCGATGCCGGCGCATCGGTGGCGAGCCAGCGGATGATCTCGCCGATCTCGGCGGTGCTGGCGACCCGCCCCAAAGGAATGTCGGCAAGGATCTGCGCCCCGCCGCGGCCGGTCAGATAGTCCTCGGTCATTTCCGAAACGGTGAAGCCGGGCGCGACCCCGAAGCAAAGGATGTTCTGGGCGGCATAGCCCCTTGCGATCGTGCGGGTCATCGCGACCATCGCGCCCTTGGACGCGGCATAATGCCAGTGGCCGGGCGAATCGCCGCGAAAAGCGGCGCGGCTGGCAACATTGACGATCCGGCCGCCATCGCCGCGATCGAGGAAGTGCCGCACCGCTAGCCGCGACAGGTCCGCTGCCGACTGCAGGTTGATGGTCATGGTCCGGGCCCAGGCGGCGTGCCATTCCTCATCGGAGACGTCATCCGACACGGATTCGTAAATCCCGGCATTGTTGACGAGCACGTCGATGCGGCCGTCGAGGCGTTCGAGCGCGGCTTCCCACATGGCTCGGGGGGTTGCGGGTTGGGCGAGGTCGCCGGCGATCAGGCTGTCGCTGCCCAAGGTCGAATGGCCGACGACGTCATGTCCGGCCGTCCGTAATTGTTCGAATGCCGCGAGGCCAATGCCCCTACTGGCGCCGGTAACGAGGATCTTCATGGCCTCCGGTTAGCCGCAAATGGCTGACCGCGAAATGAAGATCAGGCGGCAATCCCGTTGACGAAGGCCTTGGCGGTCGACTTGAAGTTGGCGATCTGGTCGCTGAACTGGCCGAAACCCAATTCGACCTCGTCGATGTCCTTGGCGACATTTTCCGTGTCGCTGCGGATCGCGGCGATGGTCGAGCTCATCGAATCGGCGGCGAGCGCGGTCTCGTCGACTGCCGCGGTGATCATCGTCACCGTCTGCGCCTGCAATTCCATCGCCTCGCGGATGCGGTCGGCGGAGGTCTGGACCTCCTCGACCGTATGTTGGATCGAGCCATTGGCCTCGACCGTCTGGCGGGTGGCCTGCTGGATCGCGGTGATCTTGGTGGTGATGTCGTCGGTCGCCCGGGCGGTCTGGCTGGCGAGGCTCTTCACTTCCTGCGCGACGACCGCGAAGCCGCGGCCGGCATCGCCCGCGCGCGCCGCCTCGATGGTGGCGTTGAGCGCGAGGAGATTGGTCTGCCCGGCGATGTCGCGGATGAGGCCGAGGATCGATTCGATCGCCTCGACGTGCGAGCTCAGCGCCTGGCTGACCTTGACCGCTTCCGATGCCTGGTCGCCGGCGCGGGTGGCGACGCCCGCAGCCACTTCGACTTCGGCACGGGCATCTTCGATCGCGCGGATGAGGCCTGCGGCGGTCTGCGCCGCTTCACGCATCGCCACCGCCGATTGCTCGGCCGCCGCGGCGACTTCGCTGGTCTTGCCGAGCATTCCGCGCGCCGAGGCGGAGGTGGCGCGTGTACGATCGCTGAGCGACTTGGACTGGTCGGTGCTGGCACGGACCAGATCAGCGACCTGGCGCTCGAAATGCGCGCTCTCGTGACCGCGGGCATCGCCCGCGGCGATCGCCTCGAGCATCGACAACTGGGCGAGGGTGATGTCGGTTTCGATCATCTCCATGCGGTTGAAGGCGGCAACGCACTGCGCGAGAGTTCCCGGATCGTCGGCGAACCGTTCGCAAATCCTGGCGATGACCCGGCTGGCGATGCCGGCATGTTCGACCATATAGTCGGGCACCGGGGTTTTCTCGGCGTAGATGTGGCGGCCGTAATCGGCGATGCGCTGGACCCAGTCGGCATCGGCCTTGCCGGCATAGACCGGGGCATAACGATCAGCGCGATCCTGACCGAAATCGGCGCGGACCTCGTCGACGATGAGGTCCGCGACATGTTCGCGAATGAGGGCGATGTCGCGATCAAGCGCGCCGTCGCCGTTATAGGCGGCCAGCCGGCTGTTCACTTGGTCGTCCGTCAGCTTCTGGAGCCGGCCACTCTCGACACTCATTCTTCCGCTCTCCGTATAGATCGTGCCGCCCGCGTGGACGGCGCCTTGACCTGCACATGCGCCCGCAATGGTTAAGACGGGGTTAGGCCGGGCGTTTGGAGCGGACCGCGGCCTTGCCTCGTTCCGGCCGCCGCCTTAAGCCGCGCTCGACCGATCCTTTCGCTTCAGGACCCTGTGCATGGCCAGCAATCATCCTCGACCGCTCAGCCCTCATCTGACCATCTGGAGATGGGGTCCGCATATGGCGGTTTCGATCCTCCACCGGATCACCGGGGTCGGCCTGACCATCGTCGGCCTCGCCGCTCTGGCTTGGTGGCTCGCGGCAATCGCCGAGGGCGCCGAAGCGCTTGAGCGGTTCACCGGCCTCGCCGGATCGCCGCTGGGGCTTGTCATCTTCGTCGGCCTGACCTGGGCCTTCTTCCAGCATCTGCTGTCGGGTCTTCGCCATCTGGTGATGGATTCGGGCGCGGGATTCGAGCTTCAGACCAACAAGACCATGGCGATCCTCACCGTCGTCGGTGCGCTGGTCCTGACCGCGATCAGCTGGGCATTGTTCCTGGGGGTGCTGGCATGAGCATCGGCGACAGCGCATCGCCGCTGGGCAAGGTCCGCGGCTTGGGGTCGGCCCGTCACGGCGGCGAGCATTGGCTGGGCGAGCGGGTCACCAGCATCGCCTTGCTGGTGCTCGGCGTGTGGTTGATCGCCTCGCTCCTGCTGCTGCCCGATCTGTCGCTGCGGACGCTCCGCGAATGGTTGCGCGCGCCGAGCGGTGCGATCCCGATGGCGCTGCTGGTCGTCACCGCGTTCATCCACGGCCTCGACGGAATGAAGGTCGTGGTCGACGATTAGGTCCATGACGAAGGCAATCGCTTCGCGGTGAACATGGTCCTGCTGTTCCTCGCAGTCGCGGGCGCCGCCATCGCTCTGTTCGCCCTCGCCCGAATCGCCTTCGGGACGATGGCGTGAGCGCTTACAAGATCATCGACCACACATTCGACGTCGTCGTCGTCGGCGCCGGCGGAGCGGGGCTTCGAGCGACCATGGGCGCCGCGGGCGAGGGGCTTCGCACCGCCTGCATCACCAAGGTCTTTCCGACCCGCAGCCACACCGTCGCGGCGCAGGGCGGAATCGCGGCCAGCCTCGGCAATATGGGGCCGGACCACTGGACCTGGCACATGTACGACACGGTCAAGGGCAGTGACTGGCTCGGCGACCAGGACGCGATTGAATATCTGTGCCGCGAGGCGCCGGCGGCGGTGATCGAGCTCGAGCACGCCGGCCTGCCGTTCAGCCGTACCGCCGACGGCAAGATTTACCAGCGCGCGTTCGGCGGCATGACCCAGGACATGGGGGAGGGTCCGCCTGCCCAGCGCACCTGCGCCGCCGCCGACCGCACCGGCCACGCGATGCTCCACACGCTTTACCAGCAGAGCCTCAAATACGACGCCGACTTCTTCATCGAATATTTCGCCATCGACCTGATCATGGAGGACGGGGTCTGCCGCGGGGTCATGGCGATCAACCTCGATGACGGCTCAGTGCACCGCTTCCGCGCTCAGGCGGTAGTGCTTGCGACCGGTGGCTACGGGCGCATCTATTACACCGCGACCTCGGCCCACACCTGCACCGGCGACGGCAATGCGATGGTGCTTCGCGCCGGCCTGCCGCTGCAGGACATGGAGTTCGTGCAATTCCATCCCACTGGCATTTATGGCGCGGGCGTTTTGATCACCGAGGGCGCGCGCGGCGAGGGCGGCTATCTTACCAACAGCGCGGGCGAGCGGTTCATGGAACGCTACGCCCCCCACGCCAAGGACCTCGCCAGCCGCGACGTCGTCTCACGCTCGATGGCGATGGAAATCCGCGAAGGGCGCGGGGTCGGCGAGCAGAAGGACCATATCTACCTCCACCTCGACCATATCGATCCGAATATTCTGGCCGAGCGGCTGCCCGGGATCACCGAGACCGGCAAGATTTTCGCCGGCGTCGATTTGACCCGCCAACCGCTGCCGGTGGCGCCGACGGTCCATTATACGATGGGCGGAATCCCGACCAATTATCATGGCGAAGTCGTCACGCTGAAGGACGGCATGCCCGATACCATCGTCCCCGGCCTGTTCGCGGTCGGCGAGGCGGCGTGCGTGTCGGTCCACGGCGCCAACCGCCTGGGCTCGAACAGCCTCATCGATCTGGTCGTGTTCGGCCGCGCGACCGGCATTCGGCTCGGCGAAACGCTGACCGCCAATGCGCTCCAACAGCCATTGGCCAAGGATGCGGGCGAACTGGCGCTCGCCCGGCTCGACCATTTCCGCCACGCTGAGGGGCCGCGCCCGACCGCGCAGATCCGCCTCGACATGCAGCGGACGATGCAGGCCGATGCCGCGGTGTTCCGGACCGAGCGCACGCTCGCCGAAGGGGTCGATAAGATCGACAAGGTCTATGGCTCGATGAAGGACATCGGCGTTTCCGATCGCAGCCTGATCTGGAATTCGGACCTGATCGAAACGCTCGAGCTCGACAATCTCATCGCTCAGGCGGTGGTCACCATGCATTGCGCCGCCAACCGCAAGGAAAGCCGCGGCGCACACATGCACGAGGATTATGCCAAGCGCGACGACAAGGGCTGGATGAAGCACACTATCGCCTGGTTCGACGGTTGGGGCGGCAAAAGCGGCGAGGTCAAAATCGATTACCGCCCGGTCCACGAATATACGCTCACCGACGAGGTCGAATACATCAAACCCAAAGCGCGGGTTTATTGATCGAACCAGCGGGCCGCTCGTCGAAAGTTGGTCCCGCCCTTGATCACAATCGTCTCTGAGCCGCATCGGGGCAAAGGGAGGAACCATGCGATCCGCTTTCGGCCCGATCTTCGCGGCGCTTCTGATGGCATGCGGCGGACCGGCGATGTCCGCTCCCGCGGGGTATGAAATCATTCCGGGCCGCATCCCGCTCGACTGGCATGGGCCGGACGGCAATACGGTCATGATCGACGCGCCCGGGGGGCTGATCGTCGTCGATACCGGCCGCTCGCCGATGCATGCCGCGAAAATCCTCGAACATGCCAAGGCGCGCGGCCGACCGATCGCGGCGATCGTCAACACGCATTGGCACCTCGATCACACCACCGGCAATGCCGACATTCGCGCTGTCTATCCGGCGCGGGTCTATGGCTCGACCGCGATCGAGGGAGCGCTGGTCGGTTTCCTCGGCAATGGCCGCGAACAGGGCGACAAGATGCTCGCCGACCCCAAGGTGCCCGAGCCGCAAAAAGAACAGATGCGGCGCGGCCGGTCGCGGATCGATCATCCCGACACGCTCCGGCCGACGGTGCCGATCACCCGGTCCGGACCGCTCAAGATCGCCGGACGGCGGCTCGACGTCCGCCTCGCCAGG
>JANNDN010000264.1:0-13034 GCA_031387795.1 Sphingomonas sp. | reverse complement strand
GCCCAGGCCGGCAGCGAGTAGGACGACTGAATTCCGGTCAGCATGATCGTGACGAAGCCGAAGCAGGCGAGCAAATAGGATCCCGGCGGCGTTCCCTTCCCAGCAAGCTCCCACGCAACCCAGTTGCGTTGGTCTTCGAGCCCCCGCCGTGCATTTCGTCCGCCTCGGGCGGCGAACAGCAGCAAGGTCAGGCCGGCGATGACGACGGCAAGCGCGGTAGCCATCCAGACCGGTGCTCCAACCCAAGCTAAAAGAAGCGCGGCGATCAAGGTGAACACCACTATTGAAGGGGCGCGTCTGGAAAACGCGTCGATCATCGAACCAAACCGCACGCGATGTTTATCGGGCCTGTGTCAGCCGTCCGCAATGGGTGGAAAGCGGACATTCGTAGCTACATCACCGCTTCGCTGCCTTGGCTGAGCGGGCACTCCTTCACACCTGGTGGATGGAGGTGACTCCCATGAGGCGTGTAACCCGCAAGGATCATACGATCGAGTTGAGCCTGGTCCTTTGGGGTGGGAATGACTGCTGGGAGTTTGCTAACCGGGCCTTGCGTTGTCAGCACTTCCTCGGCAGCCGCCGGCACCGGCCCCTTATTTTCCTTTTGCGCCTCACGTTCACATGCGCAGGCAGCCAACGCGACCAGAATGGCAAGTCGTTTCATTGGTTTTCCTTTCATCTTCAAGGCAAGCAGAAACTCGGCTTGGCCGCATCCCTGCAAACGTCGGGTGGGCTGGGTGCCGAACGCCAATACTGGACGAGCCCAAGCGCTCGGACCAGATCTCCATAACCGGGTTCACCGCTCGCGGCGGCTGCCAAGTTCGGCTCGAACAGGACTTCCGCATCGAACAAGCCGCGCGTGCGCACGAGATTAGCGGCGGCCTGTAACGCAGCGGCTCGTGCGCCAAGGCCGGCGAGCATTCCTACGACAACCTTGTCATTATAGCGCGGGTCGGCGGCAAAGGCCTGCAGGTCGGTGACTGATTTTGCTCGCAGCGCGGCATTGCTCGACTTCAACGCAAAAAACGCTCCCGCGAGGGTCTGCCGTTGCTTGCTCGTGAGTGGAAGATCTGGTGCGCTCAGCTCCTGAATCGCTTCATCATAGCGCCGCGTCCATAGTGCCGATTTGATTTTGAGTAATCGAAGCGAAGTCGCATCCGGCCATAGCTCGAGCGTGGAATGAAGCACCTGGTCAGCCTCATCCTTACGGCCCACCACGTATAGCGCCTGCGCGAACCGCACATTGCTGAAAGGCGCAAGCGGCCGCATGTCGCGGGCCCGGCCATACTGTTCGACAGCTTCGTCCATCCGACCAACAGACGCCAGGAAGTCGCCATACGCTTGGCGTTCGCAGCCGCATTCCGTCGGGCGGACGCTTAGCGCCTTCTTGAGCAAAGCCTCACGCTCGGCATAGCGATTGAGCGGCAGCAGGCCTGCAAGAGCCATGGCGCCTTCGGGATTCTGCGAATCCAACTCCATCGATTTGCGGGCGGCCGCATTGCCCTCATCCCGCAGTTCTTTGGCGTCGTCGGTTCGCGCCGCTGCTAACGGAACCGTTGCAAGCGCAAGCGCCGACCAGCCGAATGAAAAGTCGGGAAGCGCAACGGTCACACGCCGAGCCGCGTCAAGCTCAGCGGTCTCGCTGGTCGACCCGCTCCAATGCTCGTTGCACCACTTGAGGTATAGCGACAGCGCGCTGTCCGACATATGTTTTTTGTAGGAAGATGCGCCCCACAGACCGCAGCGAATGACCTGGCTGGCGGCGACGGCGGCCTGGCGCGCAGCGACGGCATCAGCGGCCTCATGCTCGTATGCGCCTGACCAGAGGACCACGCCGGAACGATGATTTTTAAGGTTCACGGTGAAACGCACGGCCGGACCGAGGCGGCTGATACTCCCATCCATCACGAAAGGGGCGCTGTCGGCATTGCGGTCCCCGGGCGACACGACCGTAACGGCATTCTCGGCGCCAAACGCAGCGACGATTTCTTGGCCAACCATTTGCGAGACGGCGCGCGGCAGATCCGCGGAAAGGAGTGAAAACCGGCCTACCGCCACTTTAGGGTCAATATTGCCATCGCCGCGAGACACACGCGGGTAGAGTGCGGCTCCAGCACCCAAGGCGACAATTGCGGCAGCGGCGGCAAGGCTCCAGCGTCCCTTTCTGGACGATAAGGGCAAGCGGGGTAAGGAGGCGGAGGGCCGTTCCTGTGGCACACCGCTTGCGCGGTGGGTGATAGCGGCGATGAGCGGATGAAGCGCATCGGACTGTGGTTTCCCGTTCCAGCGGGACAAATCGACCGTGTGATATTGACGAAAGCCCAAGGGCGGCTGGCAGCCGTCGAGGGTGACCGGAACCAGCCGGCCCCGGTCGCGGCCGGAACCAGCCTCATCGCGAACCCAACCCGAACGGACTGAAGTTGCTGTCCAGCAAACGACCACAACTTCAGCGGATTCGAGCGCGAGTTCGATCGCATCTGCGAACTCCTGGCCACCGGATATGTGTCGGTCCCACCAAACCTGATGGCCTTGTATCTCCAGCGCCGCCGCCAGCGGCTCTACCCGGGCGGCATCCTCTCGCGCGTAACTCAGGAAAAGCGAAGCCATCCAACTCCCCTGTTGGAAGCCGCCAATGTGCTCTGAACGATGTCCCCGTTCAACTCTTTGTAAATGCAACCGTTAAACGAGCGCTTTCGAGTTATGGCGCCACCTGCGGTGGCTTCTGGTGCTTGCACGTAACCAGCGGGTTGAACGGCGAATAGAAGCCGTTTGGATTTTCGCGAAACACCCAAAGATGCTGCTCGTAATGAGGTTCCCAGCCGTGTGCTTCGTCCAACTTGGTCGCCGGATTGTCCTTAAGCAGGGGCCAGGCCCGGCCATGAAAGGTCGGCGGAGCATCGGACTTTGCGTCATGCGCCGATGCGAACATTAGGTTCTCGACAGCAACCAGCTCGAGGGATCCATCAGGCTGCGGTTCATAGACGAGCATCGCGGGGTTGCGAAAATCGGAGTGAGTGCCAGTGCCGTGAACGCGACCGCTGCCCGGTCGCGGCGGTTTCGGCGGCAGACCGAGCAAGTCGCGACGAACGTAATGCAGGCCCATAGCACCCATTGCAGCAGGGTGACCTAGCATCTCCGCCGTCACGCATTTGTTGTCGGTCGTATAGCCCTCGGCCCGCGCCACATTGACGTCGCGGTACTTCGAAGCGACTGCCCGAACTTCGTCCAACGTTGGTTCTGCCGGAGCTGACTTGCATCCCGCAGCGAGAGCCAAAATGGCAAACAAAAACCCATAGCGCGCATTCATGCCGACCCTCCGCGTTTGTTGCAGGAGCTTAACCGATCGTGCGCGCATGTTATAACAATGGCAACGCCCCGAATAGCATTGGGTCGAAAGCGGACAATAACCGCGCCTTTCCTCAGTCCGGCACCTTCCCCGTCGCATCCAGCCACTTCTTGACCAATACGTCATAATCGCTGGTCTTGTGCTCGGGCAGACCCGCGGTGTTGAGCCAGGGCCGCTGGATGCTTTCCGCGCCGAAATGCCATTTGGGCTTGAACCGCGACGGATCATCGAAGCTCGCGACGGTCAGGTCCATCTTGTCGCTGCCTTCCTTGAAACGGAAGCCGAGGCTGGTCCCGCATTTGGCGCAGAACGGCCGCTCGGCGATCGGCGAGCTGTCGAACCAGTCGGGCTCGCCTTGCCATTCGACTTCGGCCTGCTTGACCTGCCTGAACGCGATCGAGACCGAGCCGGTGGCGCGCTGGCACATCCGGCAGTGGCACAGATACGCCTCGTCGTTGTCGATCGCCGCGGCAAAGCGCACCCGCCCGCACGCGCATCCGCCGCTCATTGTTTCGGCCATCGTCCGCCTCCTCCTTTTCATTGCGTTTAATGCGAGGCTAAGGGGCACGATGTCCAGCGGCCCGCCCACCGAAGAGATCGCCCGCGACGCGCGCTGGCTGGTGCAAGCGATCGACCCCAATGCGGGCAAAGCGCGGCTGGTGGCGATGGACCGCGAGGCCTATCGCTCGGCAAGCTTTCTCGACGACCGGATGCTGGGCGAAGCACGGGTGGCGCAGCTGGTGCCGTGGGATTTAGCGGCCGAAGCCGCGGCGCTCGTCCAGCGCCGGGACGCGCGGTGGATTTTCCATATCGGCCATGTCGGATCGACGCTCATTTCGCGATTGCTCGGCGAGCTTCCGGGAGTGCTGGCGATCCGAGAACCGCGGAGCCTGCGCGACCTCGCCGCTTTCCCGAGCGATGCCCGAGCGCCGTTCACCGACGCCCTCCAGGCCTTGATGTCGCGGACCTTCGCGGGCGACGAGATCGCCTGCGTCAAGGCGACGAGCTTCGTCAGCGAGATCGCGCCCCAACTGGTCCCCGCGGACGGCCGCGCCTTGTTCGTCACCGCGAGCCCACGCAATTATGTCGCCAGCATTCTGGCGGGGGAGAACAGCGTCAAGGAACTGCACGCGCTCGCCGATATCCGCGGTCGGCGCATGGCCGAGCGGGTGAGCGGGCTCGACGCGGCGACCAGTGACGCGCATCGCGCGGCGGCGGCGTGGGCGTGCGAGATGACCAGCCTCGAGACGGCGGCCGAGGCGATGCCGGGACGGGCGATCCTGTGGCTTGATTTTGACGCCATGCTGGGCGACCTCGGCGGCGGGCTCGCGGCCATCGCCAGGCACCTCGATTTCCCCGCCAGCGACGAGGATTTGACGCGCATTGCCGCCGGCCCGATTGTCGACCGCTATTCGAAGGCGATGGACTATGATTATTCGCCGGCTCTGCGGCGGGAGTTGATCGCCGAGGCGGACGCGGCCAACAGGCCTGCTATCGACGGTGCGCTCGCGATGCTCGAGAAAGCGGCGCGCCATTCGCCATTGCTCGAGCGGGCCCTGGCGCGGGCGGGGGAGATGCAATGTTTCGGGTATTAGACATTCTCAATCCGGCCGAAGTCGCCGAATGCCGGACGATCGCGGCCGCGACGCCGTTCGTCGACGGACGCATCACCAACCCGCACAACAAGGCCAAGATCAACGAGCAACTCCACGATACGGCGGCTTACCAGAAGAGTTCGGGGCTGTTGCTCGCCGCGCTCGGGCGGAGCGAAGAGTTCCGCGAGTTCGCCTTTCCGGTGACGATCGCGCCGCCGCTCATCACCCGTTACCAGCCGGGCATGCGCTATGGCGCCCATGCCGACGCGCCGTTCCTGGCGGTGGCCGGAGCGACACTCCGCAGCGACCTCAGTTGCACGATCTTCCTCAGCGACCCCAAGGATTATGACGGCGGCGAGCTCCACATCCAGCTCGGGGATGCGGACCTCAGCTTCAAGCTCAGGCCGGGCCAGGCGATCGTCTATCCCTCGGACACGCTGCACCAGGTCAATCCGGTCACCCGCGGCGAGCGACTGGTCGCGATCACCTTCATCCAGAGCCGCCTGCCCGATCCGTTCGAGCGCAACCTGGTGTTCGATCTCAACGAGGTCGCGGCGCTCGAGGGCCTCAAGATGAGCCCGGAGAATTTCAGCCGGATGCAGCTCGTCCAGATGAACCTGCTGCGCTATTGGGGCGAGAAGCCCTAGCGCGCCTGGCGCTTAGCCGCCGCTCGGCTGTGGGACCACCGAGACATGTTCGTGGACGATTTTCCACTGGCCGTCTTTCTGGCGCTGGAAGACGTCGCTGAAGCGGGCACTGATCCGTGGGCGCGCTGCCCCCGCGACAACCGTGAAAGTCTCGGTGCCCGAGCTCACGAAGGCGTCGGGGCCGAGCAGCTGGATGCGGCGGTCGGGGACGCTGTAGTCGGCCGGCTGCATGCTGACGAAATTGCGCGTCCAGCCGGTCTGCACCTTGCGGTCGGCGCTTGGCGCGGGCGAGGCCGCGTCGATCATCACCGCGCTATTGGCGTATTGCGCCATGATCGTGTTGAGGTCGCCCTTGGTGAAAGTCGCTTCGGCCAGCTCGGCGATGCGGACTGCATCGGCTTCGGTCACTGGCGGATTAGTGCCGCTGCCGGCAGGCTTGCACCCGGCCAGCGCGACAAGGCTGAGAAACAAGATCACGCGCATCGATGGGCTCCCTTCAGGCGGCCTTTTGCAAATGCCGGCGGCCGAGTAGCTCGGCAATCTGGACCGCGTTCAAGGCCGCGCCTTTGCGCAGATTATCGCTGACGCACCACAGGCTAAGCCCGTGCTCGATCGTCGAATCTTCGCGCACCCGGCTGACGAAGGTCGCATAATCGCCGACGCATTCGACCGGGGTGACGTAGCCGCCGTCCTCGCGCTTATCGACCAGCATCACGCCCGGCGCCTCGCGCAGGATCGCGCGCGCATCGTCGGCCGAAAGCTCGCGCTCGAACTCGATATTGACCGCTTCGCTATGGCCGACGAACACCGGCACGCGAACGCAGGTCGCGGTGACCTTGATCTTCGGATCGAGGATCTTCTTGGTCTCGACCACCATCTTCCATTCCTCCTTGGTCGAGCCGTCGTCGAGGAAGTCATCGATGTGCGGAATGACGTTGAAGGCGATCTGCTTGGTGAAGAAAGCGGGCTCGTTGGAATCGCCGACGAAGATGTTGCGCGACTGCTCGAACAATTCGTCCATGCCCTTTTTGCCCGCGCCCGAAACCGACTGATAGGTGGCGACGACGACGCGCTTGATCGTCGCGGCGTCGTGCAGCGGCTTCAGCGCCACGACCAATTGCGCGGTCGAGCAATTGGGATTGGCGATGATGTTTTTGCGGGTGTAGCCGGCAATCGCGTCGGGGTTCACTTCGGGCACGATCAGCGGGACATCGGGGTCCATCCGGAACAGCGACGAATTGTCGATCACCGTGCAGCCCGACGCGGCGGCCCGCAGCGCATGTTGCTCGCTGACCCTCGATCCCGCCGCGAACAGCGCCATGTCCCAGTCGGAAAAGTCGAAATGCTCGAGGTTATGGACCTTGAGCTCCTTGCCGCTGTCGCCAAAATCGACGAGGTGCCCGGTCGAGCGCGCGCTGGCCACCGCGGCGACCTCGTCGGCGGGGAATTGCCGCTCGGCGAGAACGTTGAGGATTTCGCGCCCGACATTGCCGGTGGCGCCAACCACCGCGACCCGATAGCCCACTGTCATGCTCCTGATTAGCGTGGCTTGCACCTAGGAGCGAAGTCCGCAAAGTCAACGCCTGGCCAAGGGGGAAAAGATGAGCGCGACAGTCCGGACCTGGTCGATTGTGGCGCTGTTGCTGGCGGTTTTCGCGCTCAAGGGCCTGCTGCTGGTGCCGCCCGCCCCTTCGGCCAGCACGGAATTCGACACCGAACGCGCCATCGGGCGATTAGAGCGCATCCTCGGCGATCAGCGCCCGCACCCGGTCGACAGCGTCGCCAATGATGCGGTGCGCGAGCGGCTGATCGTGGAGATGAGGGCCATCGGCCTCGATCCCGCGGTGCGTGAGCAGCAGGATTGCCGGGCGATGCCGGAGTCGCGGATCGTCAGCTGCGCCCTCACCCGCAACATCGTGGCGGTGATCGGCGCGGACCGGCCGGGCAAGGCGCTGCTTCTCAACGCGCATTACGACAGCACCCCGACCGGCCCCGGCGCGGCCGACGACGGGATCGGGGTCGCGACCCTGCTCGAAGTGGGGGCGATCCTGCGCTCGAAGCCGCCGGAGCAGCCGGTCATCCTGCTGTTCAACGAGGGCGAGGAATATGGCCTCAATGGCGCGGGCGCGTTCATCGACGGCGATCCGTTGGCGCGCCATGTCGGCAGCCTGATCAACATCGAGGCGCGGGGAGTCAGCGGCCCCGCGTTCATGTTCGAAACCAGCGAACCCAACGCCTCCGCGATCGCCGCTTTCGCTCGTGTGACCGCCCGGCCCTATGCCAATTCGCTCACTGCCGACCTCGCCAAGCTGATCCCCAATTACACCGACGTGGTGGTGATGAAGGCGCGCGGCTGGCCGACGCTCAGCTACGCCATCGTCGGCAACGAAACCCGCTATCACACGCCCGGCGACACGGTCGCGGCGCTGTCGCGGCGGAGCGTCCAGCATATGGGCAGCGAAGTGCTCGCCGCGACCCGCTCGCTGCCCACCGCGAGCGGCTCCGGCCAATGGGTCTATGCCGACATCGCGGGCCGGGTGCTGATCACTCTTCCGCTGCTGGTGGCAGCGATCCTGCTCGGCGGGCTGGTGCTTGGCGCCAGTTGGACCGGGTGGCGTGAAAAGGCGCTTGGCCGGCCGCTGCTGGCCTGCGCGGCGAGCGTGGTTGCGGGGGTCGCGCTGGTGTTCGCCCTGAGCTTTCTCGCGGGATTCGTCCGCGCCGGAGACTATTGGCGCGCTTATCCTTTGGTCGCCTATCTCGGGCTTTACACGGCCCTGCTCGCGGCGATGGTCGCGGTGTTGCGAGCGATCGGCGGAGGGATCGCGCGCGACCGCCTCCGCGCCGCTTGTTGGCTGCTGATCCTGGCGCTCGGCGGATTGCTGTCGCTGTTCGTCCCCGGAGCGACGATTTTCTTCCTGTTCGCCCCGGCCTTGGCGCTGCTCGGGTTCGCCGCTCCACGCGCTCGGACCCTGTTATTGTGGGCCGCGGCGCTGCTTCAGTTGGTGATGGTCGCGGAGTTGCTCGCCTCGCTCGAGCTGCTGCTGGTCGACGGCCCGTTGTGGGCGGTCGCGCCCTTGGCCGGGCTCGCGGTCTTGCCCTTCCTGGTCGAAGCGGTGGGCGCGCCGATCCGCTGGCCGGCGCTCGCGCTCGTTGGGCTTGCGGTCATCCTGCTGGCGGCGGCGCTGCTGCTGCCGCGATCGAGCGCCGAGCGCCCGCTCGCCTTCACCATCGATTATGTCCGCGACGACATCGATGGGAAGGCGCATTGGGCCGTCGCGAGCAAGCAGGCGCCGCTGCCGCATGCGTGGAGCAAGTTCGGCAAGTGGACCAAAGGCGTTTTGCCGCACAGCGCTCGCACCCGCTGGCTCGCCGCCGCGCCCGACCTCGAGATTCCGCGCGCGACGGCCACCATTTTGGGCGAGAAGAAGGCCGGCAATCGCCGCCTGGTCCGCCTCCGTCTCGACCGCGGCGGCGCCGACGGCATCGCCATCCGGTTCGAGGAGGATGTCGCGGTTCGCGCGCTGGGGCTGGCGGGGAAATCCTGGCCAGTGGAGAACGACCCCGATGGCGGCCCCGCGATCCTGCGCTGCACCGGGCGTTCGTGCGACGGGCTGGTGGTCGACATCGAATTCGAGGGGGTCAAGCCAGTCGAGGCGATGCTCGTCGCCACGCGCTTCGCGCTTCCGCCGCAGGGGGCCGGGCTCCACGCCGCGCGGCCCGCCAACGCGCATCCGCAATATGGGCCCGACAGCTCGGTGCGGATCACGGGCGTGATGCTCTAGCGCCAACGAAAAAGGGCGGCCCGCGATGGACCGCCCTTTCGGATCTTCGCTGCGCCGGGATTACTCCTCGGTGGCGGCTTTTTTCTTGGCCTTGGGCGCGGGAGCAGCCTTGGCGGCCGGAGCGGCCTTGGCGGCGGTCTCGCTGCCCTTGGCCGCTTCGCTATTTTTTGGCGGCCGCGGGTCGCGGCGTTCGGCGATGCGCGCCGACTTGCCGGTGCGGCCGCGCAGATAATAGAGCTTGGCGCGGCGGACTGCGCCGCGGCGGACGACCTCGATATTCTCGATGATCGGGGAATAAAGCGGGAAGACGCGCTCGACGCCCTCGCCGAACGAAATCTTGCGCACGGTGAAGCTCGAGCCGACGCCCCTGTTCGAGCGCGCGATGCACACGCCCTCGAAATTCTGCACACGGGTGCGCTCGCCCTCGATCACCTTGACGCCGACGCGCAACGTGTCGCCGGGGCGGAATTCGGGAATGGGTTTGTCCTGGGTCAGAGCGTCGATCGCTTCGCGCTCCAGGGTCTCGATCAGGTTCATCGTCTTGCCTTCATTTTTTGCGCCGCGCGCCAGAGGGCGGTGCCTGCGATGCGCCCCCGTGGCGCTCGATCAGGTCCGGCCGCCATAGCCGTGTGTCCAAAATCGCGCGTTGCTCTCGCCACGCTGCGATCCTCGCATGATCCCCCGATCGCAGCGCTTCGGGGATCGTGCGCCCTTCCCAAGTAACTGGTCGGGTATAATGCGGATATTCGAGAAGCCCGGTTTCGAAGCTCTCTTCCTCTCCGCTGGAGGCCGCGCCCATTATCCCGGGAAGCAGCCGAACGCAAGCGTCGAGCAGCGCCATCGCACCAAGCTCCCCCCCCGACAGCACATAATCGCCGACGCTGACCGGCTCGATCGGGCGCGCTTCGAAGATGCGCTCGTCAAAGCCCTCGAAGCGGCCGCAGAGGATGATCGCGCCCTCGCCTGCCGCAAGTTCGCGAACGCGGCCCTGGGTCAAAGGCTTGCCCCGCGGGGTCATCGCCAGCAGCGGGCGGCCGTCGGCGGCGCTGTCGATCGCGGCGGCAAGCACGTCGCAACGCAAGACCATCCCCGCCCCCCCGCCCGCGGGCGTATCATCGACCGAGCGATGCTTGTCGGTCGCGAAATCGCGGATCTGGACGGTGTCGAGCGACCACAGGCCCTCAGCCATCCCCTTGCCCGCCAAGCTTACACCCAATGGCCCCGGAAACATCTCGGGATAAAGCGTCATAACGGTGGCGCGGAAGCTCATTGCGTCCAGTCCTCGAAACGAAGGGCCGGAATATCGCGGAAGTCCTTGGCGTTGGCTGTTACCAGAGTGAGGTCAAGCGCCAACGCATGGGCGGCGATCAAACGATCGAACGATTGGCGCTTGAATGGCAGCTCCGCATAACGCGTTCCGGCTTCGCGATCGAAGGCGAGTACGGGCACGATTGCAAAGAACTGCATTACCTCGGCCAGCGACTCCGTCGGTTTCACTCCGATCACAACCTCAGCGAAAACGATTGCCGACGTGACCACCTCTCCTTGCGAGCAGGATTCGAAGCGCGCCTTCGCCGCTTCCGACTTGCCTTCTAGAAGATAGATGCAGGTGTTGGTGTCGAGCAGAAATGTCGGCTCACTCACCCTTGAGTTGCTTTCCGTCCCAATCCCTCTCGACTTCATCGAAGGGCAGGCGCTTGATGCCTTTGACCGAGCCGTAAATGCCGGTCAAATCGAGTTTCTTCGGTTTGCCGACCGGTTCGACCACATAGCGCCCCTGCTCCTCGCGCACTTTCATCTCGACGCCTTCCTTGATGCCGAGCGCCTTGGGCAGGCGCAGCGCGACCGAATTGCCCGACTTGAACGTCTTGGCGCGGATTTCCTTGGTCATGGTTCGTATATACGGGCCGTATATACATTGCGCAAGGAACAAGCGGTGCTGGCGAGGCATTCGGGCGTCATGAGCAACAAGATCATCGATTGCCTGGTAGTGGGCGGCGGACCGGCGGGGCTGACCGCGGCCATTTACCTGTCGCGCTATCTCCTCGACATCCTCGTCGTCGACGGGGGCAAGAGCCGCGCCGCGTGGATCCCGACCAGCCACAATCACGCCGGTTATCCCGAGGGGATCAACGGCAAGGAATTGCTCCAGCGGATGAGCGACCAGGCGCGTCTTTATGGAACGCGGATCGAGTGCGGACAGGTGACCCGCATCGACAGAGGCGAGGACGGTCTGTTCACCGCCGAATATGGTTCGGGCCCGGTCAAGGCGCGCACCGTGCTGCTCGCCACCGGGGTCACCAACCGCCGCCCGCCGATGGACGAGGAATTGCACGACGCCGCGCTTGCCGCGGGCCTGATCCGCTATTGCCCGATCTGCGACGGATACGAGGTCACCGACAAGCGCATCGGGGTGCTCGGCAATGCCGACCGCGGACCCGGCGAGGCGATTTTCCTGAGGAGCTACAGCGCCGACGTCACCCTGATCGATCCCGACGGACCGATCGACGTCAGCGCGGACGACCGCAAGCGGCTCGACGAAGCCGGAGTGACGCTGATCGACGGGCCGGTGACTTTGATCGAGCCGGGCGAGGGTGAAATCCACGTCGAGACCGCCAGCGGATGTCACATCTTCGCGAGCATCTATCCGGCGCTCGGAAGCGACACCCACATCAGCCTCGCGGAAATGCTCGGGGCCAAGCTCGACGCCGAAAATTGCATTGTCACTGACACCCACCAGCGTTGCAGTGTCGAAGGACTCTATGCCGCGGGCGACGTGGTTCACGGGCTCGACCAGATCAGCCATGCGATGGGCGAAGGCGGGGTCGCCTCGACCACCATCCGCAACGATTTGTGCAAGGAAACGCCGCTCTTTCGACCGCCCCTCGAATCGATGGAGCAGGCCGAAGAAGGAAGCTAGGCGAGGAAGGCCGGGTCGAGGACGATCCGGCCATTTTCGAGGTCCGCGATGCCGTCGCGGAACGGGATCAGCGAACGGCCCCCGCTTTCAAGCTCGATATCGAGCAGGTCGCCGGCGCCGAAATTCTCGATCGCGGTGATGGACCCGACCCGCTGTCCGCTGCCATCGACGCACTCCAACCCGATCAGGTCGGAATGATAATATTCGCCCTCGCGGAGCGGCGGCAGGGCCGAGCGCTCGACCTCGAGCAGCTGCCCGCGCAAGGCCTCCGCGGCATTGCGGTCGTCGATGCCTTCGAAGCGGGCGACGGGCATCTTCCCCGCGCGCACCCCGATCAGCCGGCGGAGCTCGCCGCCGACACGGACCTGATCCTGCGCCGCGAGGCTCTCGATGCTGTCGCTGAACAGCTTCAGGCGCACCTCGCCCTTGATGCCATGGGCGCCGGCGACCGCGGCAAGCGCGATCCGCTTGTCATCGGGCACCGGCGCCATGGATTATTCGGCCTTCGCGCCTTCCTCGGCGGCGGCTTCGGGGGCTTCTTTGGCCGCCTCGGTGCTTTCGGCAGCGGCTTCCTCGGCCGGAGCTTCGTCAGCCGGAGCTTCCTCCGCCGCGCCTTCGGCCGGATCTTGGCTCGACTCTCCCGTAACTTCGGCGGGTTCGTCGCCGGCGTCGCTGTTCGGGGTCGCCTCGTTGGTGTCGGCTTCGGCGGCAGGCGCCTCTTCAGCCGGAGCTTCCTCGGCAACC
>JANNDN010000220.1:0-11567 GCA_031387795.1 Sphingomonas sp. | reverse complement strand
GCCGCGGACGATGGCATAGTCGCCGGCGGGATTGGCGACCGCTCCGTCGACGAGGTGGAGGAGGATCCGCGTGCGTTCGACATGGCCGAGGAAGCGGTCGCCGATCCCGGCGCCTTCGGACGCGCCCTCGATCAGGCCTGGAATGTCGGCAATGACGAACTCGACGCCCTTATGGCGAACGACGCCCAATTGCGGATGGATGGTGGTGAAGGGGTAAGCGCCGACCTTGGCCTGGGCATTGGTGACGCTGTTGAGGAAGGTCGACTTGCCGGCATTGGGGAGTCCGACCAACCCAACGTCGGCGAGCAATTTCAGCCGCAGCCACACGAACATTTCCTCGCCCTCGATGCCGGTCTGGTGCTGGCGCGGTGCGCGGTTGGTCGAGGTCTTGTAGCTGGCGTTGCCACGGCCCCCCATGCCGCCTTTCATGAAGACCAGGCTTTGGCCTTCTTTGGCGAGGTCCGCGAGCAGGGTGCGCTCCTCGTCGTCGGCGAGAATTTGGGTTCCGACGGGGACCTTGACGACGAGGTCCTTGCCGCCCGCGCCGGTGCGGTTCGAGCCCGACCCGCCTTTGCCGCGGGGCGCGCGGAAATGTTGAGTGTAGCGGAAGTCGATCAGGGTATTGAGGCCGGGCACCGCCTCGAACACGATATCGCCGCCCTTGCCGCCATCGCCGCCGTCGGGGCCGCCGAACTCAATATACTTCTCGCGCCGGAAGCTGACCGCGCCGGGGCCACCGGCACCCGAACGGAGGAAAATCTTGGCTTGGTCGAGAAAATGCATGGTCGCGCTTTAGGTGACGCGGTGAGCGAACGAAAGGTGAGGGCAGGCGAGGGGCCGCCGGTACGCAGCCCGCGATCAGGCGAAGGTCGGCTGGGTGAGGCTCTTCGCCTGCTTGAGCGGCACCGACCCGGTCTCGGCCATGCCCCAGTCGAACAGCATCGCTTCGGCCTCGTCATGGTCGAGATGATCGAGGAAGCGGCGGGCGAGATCGATGCGCCGATCGCGCGCGGCCGGCGTCACCGAGCGGTAAGCGGCGCTGAGTTCCTCGTTCGCCCTGCGGCGATAAAAACGGGCATTGGATTCCACGGCGCGTCCCCGCTCATTCCCGCCTCCCCTCGAGTCGGTAAAGCGGAAATAAATACAACGCGCGGCAAAAGTCGAGTCGGGACAGCAACGAAATCGTCAGAAGCGATCGAGCAGCCGGTCTACGGTGTCCTCGGCCGAGGCATCTTTCTTGCCTTTTCCGGCACCCTTGGACCGCGATTTCTTCATCTCTTCCCGCTCGACGGCAGCCTGCTTTTCAAGCGCGCGTCGAACCAGTTCGATCTGGCCCTCGGTCAGATGCTCGATTCCGATGAAGTGTGGCCGCGCATCGCCGACCGCGCGGAGCAATTCGTCGAGCTTGGCCTGGATCGCGGCACCGTCGCGGTTCTGGCTGTTCTGGATGAGGAAGACGGCAAGGAAGGTGAGGACCGTGGTCGCGGTATTGATCACCAGCTGCCAAGTATCCGAATAGTTGAACAGCGGCCCCGACACCGCCCAAACCACGCAGGCGAGGGTCGCTCCGACGAACGCGCTTGGCTGTCCCATCCAGATGGCGGTCCGGGCAGCGATATTGGAAAAGAATTTCTGCATAGCGGGCAGGCAACGCACCACTTCGCGCTTGGTGCCGTGACCGTCTGGGGTTTCTACGCCGCCGGTCCGAGGCGGGAGAGCAAGCGCTCCGCGGCCAAGCTGCGCGCGCTGTCCTCGGGAAGCCCGAGCGAGTCGGCGATCGCCTCGCCGAGCAGCGCGTTGCCAAGCGCGTTCAGCACCAGCCCGAGCGTGGTCTCCGCGACGTGATGCTCCTCGTGGCCGACGGTTAGCTGAGCGACGAGATCGCGGATCGAATCGAGGATCGGGTTAAGCGCGTCGCGGTTGCCGGTGAGGATCATCCAGGCGGCGAGCGGGCCCGCGCCCTCTTTCCCAAAGGCGTCGAACACGCGGTCGACGATGGCGCGCGGGTTGCTACGGCCGTCGCGGGCGCTTTCGACTTCCTCGGCGATGGACACGGTGACCGAATCGGCGATCGAGCGGGCGAGCGCGCCCTGCAGCCCCGCGGCCGAACCGAAATGGTGGAGCAGATTGGCGTGGGTCCGACCGACCCGCGCGGCGACCGCCTTGAGCGTCACCGCTTGAGGCCCGTCACTCAGCAGCAGGGCGCGCGCTGCGTCCAGCGCCGCGGCACGGCTTTCGTCGGGACTGAGGCGTCTGCGGCTTATTGACACTGTTGTCAGTTCCTTTATCCTGACCGCATGATGACGACCATCGCGATGCGCCCGGACATGCTCGAGATTATCCCCCGCGACCGCCGCTTCGCGGTTGGCGAGCCGCAGCGGCGCTTGTGGCACGGCGGGCGGGTCGAGGCGACCGCAATCTACAACGCGCTGTCGACGACATTCCCCAAAGGCGAGGCATTTTTCGTCGAGAGCGTGCGCGCTTTCCGCGACGACGCCCCGCCGCAACTGGCCGAGGACATCAAGGCGTTCACCACGCAGGAGGTGATCCACAGCCGCGAACACGACCGCTTCAACCAGCGGGCGCAGGCCTCGGGTTATGATTTGACGCTGCTCGAGGACCAGGTCGCGATGCGGCTCGCCATCGGGCGCGGCCGGTCGCCGGTGGTCAATTTGGCCGCGACCATGGCGCTCGAGCATTTCACGGCGATCCTTGCTCACCAGCTCCTCGCCAATCCGCGCCATCTGGACGGCGCGGACGAGGAAGCGGCGGCGCTGTGGCGCTGGCACGCGGCCGAGGAAATCGAGCACAAGGGCGTGGCCTACGACACCTGGCTCCACGCCACCCGCGACTGGCCGCGGTTAAAAAGTTGGAAGGTCAAGGCGCTGATCATGCTCCTGATGACCCGCAACTTCCTCATCGACCGCACTGCGGGGGCGCTGGAATTGATGCGCCAGGACGGGGTCACGGGGCTGCGCGCGTGGGCCAGCCTGCTCTCCTATCTGTGGCTGCGGCCGGGCATGTTCCGCAAGATCGCGGGCGCCTGGGCGAGCTACTTCCTGCCCGGATTCCACCCGTGGAGCCACGACGACCGCCACCTCGTCCGCGCTTATCAAGCGGCAGAACAGGGCGGTGTAGAGCCCCAGCGCAAAGTCCGGCGCGCGGCCTGATCGCTGGACCCCGGCCTTCGCCGGGGAACTAGGCGGCCAAGGCTTCATCCGTCGTCAAGGCCACCCCATTCAGGCGCAGCTGCATCAGCCTTGCCGGCGCTTCCTCGCCGCGCGCGCAGCTGAAGCGGGGGGCGACGACGCCGCGTGGTTCGAAGCCGAGTTTCTCCAGCACTCGGCCCGAGGCGGGATTGTCGAGAAAGTGCGAGCCCTCGAGCGCCGCGAAACCCAATGTCCGCGCGATGTCGCACAGCGCGTGGCCCGCCTCGCTGGCGATGCCGCGGCCCCAATGTGGGCGCGACACCCAGTAACCGAGCTCGATCGAGCCCGACGGGCGCCGGCCAAGGCCGCAGGCGCCGACCAGCTCGGGCGCTCCGGCGGTGCGCTCGAAGATCAATAGAGATGGCAGCACGGGATCGCGCGGAGCGGCGAGGAAGGCGGTCGCGTCGCGCATGCGATAGGGCCAGGGGGCGGTGGCGAGATGACGGACGATATGCTCGTCCGCGATGGTCGCGGCGAGCGCCGGCGCATCTTCGGGGAACCCCGGTCTCAACAGCAATCTGGCCGTTCTCGCGAACATCGTCCTTCTCCTCGTCCGCGCGCCCAGTGGAGCCCGCGTGTGACAGTATGGGAGAAGGAATAGAAAAAGGGGGCTGCCCTTTAATGGGGGCGCCCCCTTCTCCCTTTTCTTGGTCTTGATCCTGAAGGATCTCGTCCGGGCCGCCCCACCTGGGAACGGTCCCTTTATGACCGTCCTATTTTGTCGCTTCCGCCGGCATAATATGAACGAACGAGCGCCCAAGCTTGCCGTCACGGAAGGTGACGCAGCCGTCGGTGAGCGCAAAAAGGGTGTGATCCTTGCCCATTCCGACGTTCGATCCGGGATGCCACTTGGTGCCGCGCTGACGCACGATGATGTTGCCGGCGATGGCTTGCTGCCCGCCGAACATCTTCACGCCGAGGCGCTTGCTCTCACTGTCGCGGCCGTTGCGGGACGAGCCGCCTGCCTTTTTATGTGCCATCGTCTAGTCTCTTACTTCTTCTTTGCCGGAGCCTTGGCAGCCGGCTTCTTCACAGCCGCCTTAGCGGGTGCAGCATTTTTTGTCGATGCCTTCGGAGCAGCTTTTACCACAGGCTTGGTTGCCGCTTTCTTAGCGGCCGGTACGGCGGCCTTTTTCGCGGGCGCCGTCGGCTTGGCTTCCGCCTTCGGAGCCGCGGTCTTGGTTTCCGCCTTCGGGGCTTCCGTCTTCGGCGCTTCGGCCTTCGCGGGCGCGGCCTTCTTCTCCATCTTCTGATCGCCGATCTGGGTGATCATCAGGATGGTGTGCTGCTGGCGATGGCCTTTTTTGCGGCGGTAATTGTGGCGGCGGCGCTTCTTGAACACCGTCACCTTCTCGCCTTTGGCCTGGGCGATGATCTCGGCCTTGACCTTGAGGCCGTCGACCGATTTCAGGTCGGAGCCCTCGCCGGCGAGGAGGATGTCGCCGAGGGTGATCACATCACCGGCATTGCCGTCGAGTCGCTCGACGACGATCTTGTCTCCGGGGGCAATGCGATACTGCTTGCCGCCCGTGCGCAGGATAGCGAACATGGGCTCTTCTCTTTGTCTCGAATGGTCCGGTTCCCGCGCGCGCTAAAGCGTCACGCACCGTCACCGGCGCGGGAAGGAAGGTCGCCTATGGCAGGAGGCGGAAGCTGTCAACCGCCGCAGGGCGCTTGGCTGGGCTTAGTTGCGGTGTTGCGGGCGGAGCCGGTAGCAGCCTGCCTCGCGGCCCTCGAACATCTCGGCGATGGCCGGGTGGTCGACCGGCTCGCCGCTGTCGTCGGCGAGCAAATTCTGCTGGCTGACATAAGCGACGTAGCTCGACTCCGCATTCTCGGCGAGCAGGTGATAGAAGGGCTGGTCCTTGGGCGGGCGGATTTCCTCCGGGATCGACTGATACCATTCCTCGCTGTTCGCGAATTCGGGATCGACGTCGAAGATGACGCCGCGAAAGTCGAACAAGCGGTGGCGCACGATCTGACCGATGCCGAAGCGGGCGGAGGGCGCCGGGGTCGCTGGGAACGCGGGGGTCATGACCCCAATCTAGGGACTGAACGAGGCGAGGCAAGTCCTTGGGCGAGGCTAGGCAAGGTCCAACACCGCTGCTAGAGGCGCCCGCGACCCGCCCCGGCCGCCTGGCCGACGTTGCGCGCCCTCGCGGAGAGGTGGCTGAGTGGTCGAAAGCACCGCACTCGAAATGCGGCGTACGGGCAACCGTACCGTGGGTTCGAATCCCACCCTCTCCGCCAGCTGTTTGGACGCACTGTTCGAGGGCGACCTTTTTCGCCTCGCATATTCGGTGGGTCGTATAAATAATTTTGGCGCCGCCGACCTGTGGTTCGATTACGCAATTCAGCAGTCGACGCTGGCACGTGATGCACCGGACCGCGCCGAGTTACGGTCGTCGAGTGATGCCAACGCGAACAGCGCGAAGCCGCTGCCAATCGTCCAGACAAGCGTGCGCTCCATGAAGAAAGAGTGCGTAATCGTGTGCGAGCTAAGCAATAGAAGGAGTGTGACGATCGCCGCATTGGACAGCAGCAATGCGGCGGCGCGTCGGCGAAGCCGTGGGTGCGGCGAACGCAGCAACCGTGACGCGCCATAGGCACCAGCACCGACCGAGATGAGCAATATCAATCCGGCGAGCAAGGTCATGCCAGGCGCGAGGGCGCCGACGCCGGTTATCAGCCGGTCGGCGGTCTCCTTAAGGCCGCGCCCCTGCAGGACTCCGCCGGCATCAAGGCCAGCATATAATTGCAGGTGCATCAGGACGCCCACGATCGGCTCAACGCCGAAAACGACTGCTGCGAGCATGTACTTGAGGGCCACGCAACTGACTGCGGACGCACAGAATGCCATGAGGGAACTCAGCCACACTTCAGGTCGCTCGTCTTGCGATCGCAAGGCAAATGGAAGTGCGCCAATTACGGTTGCCAGCCCCAAGTGAATGCCGCCAGTAAGGAATTCAAATATCGCAACCATGCCGCCGAACATGGCAGCGCTGAGCACTGCCGTCCGCTTGCCGATGCCCCCGCGGGAAGCACCGACGGCGAGAAACAGCAGGTAGGCCAGTTGAACCATGTCGGAAGGGCCATGACCAAGCGACTGCCCGAAGCTCTCGAGCCCGAAGAAGCGCGCGAATGCAATGAACAGGATAAGGAAGACGACGTTTTGTGGTGTTCGGCGACCGCGCTGTATCCCCACCATCGAGACACCGATGCCGCATATCAAAATGACCGCAAGCAAATTGCGGTAGAGTTCCCGGATACGCTCCACACCCATGACGGGAAGGAGGTAGCGAACGAGCATCGTGTGCCCGTGGATGTAGCGGTGGTAGAACGTTTTACCGGGCGCGGCACCGGCGGCTGCGAATTTTCGCAATGCCAAGCAATAATTCGGCTGGTCCGCTGGGGTCTGGACCAATGGACTGACCGCCAACTCTCTCAATGAGGCACGTTGGTCGATCGATTGCCACAGAATCAGGCAGTCGTTGTACTGGTGCCAACCGCGGCCGACATCGCGCGGGAGGTAGTCGATATCCTGGAGGATTCCGGCGGCGAAAGCCGACCGTACCTGATCCTGTGCCCGCGGCACATCACGTCCCAACGAAGCGAAATTAAGAAAATAGAAGATTCCAAACAGAAGTGCGCCGATTGGGACGCCGACGATGCCTTTGAGGGCCGCTCGCAAAATCAGGCGTCTCTGCTCCCTCCAGCTGGCCGTGGTCATCACTTGCCCCACTAGTCGAGGGTTCCCGCACTGTTTGTTAGGGCGGCGCGATGGGCGCATCAAGCAAAGGCGCAAGCGTGGGCTGGGACCGCCCGCCGATCAGCCGATTGGCGCTGCTTGCGCCGGCCCAATGTCCCCATTGGTCCGGCGCCTTCAATTTGAGTGAGAGGGGCAAGCGACTCACTCGGTTCGAGCGCGCCGAGACCAAATTTGGGCCGCAACCGATCGGAGTCCGGACCAATGCCGGTCCATGATTTGGCCGGCGATGCCCGCCGTTCGACAACAATCGGTAAAATGGTCGTTCGTGGAAGGGTTTACCCCAGCCTTCCGAAGCTCCCGGCGTGGGCCAGGACCGGTCAGGGAAAACGCGTCGCGCGCAATTCGGCCGGAAGGTGCCGGACCTTCCCCAAAGGGCAAAGCTACGTAACGGCTTTTTAACCGCACCCTCCTACCCGTTAACGCCAGTCCGAGTCGAAAGCGCGGTAGCTTGCGCGCTTTTGGCCGCGACGGGATTGCGCCGGAGTCAGATTGAATGGGATGTTTTCAGCAGGGGATTGGGGGATTTATGAAACGATCGGTTTTTCCTTTGCTTGGCGCCGTACTGCTCGCCGCGACCGCTGCTTACCCGGCCGCCGCGCAGCCTTCAGCGAGCGACTCCGCCGCGCAGTTTCCGGCGCGGGTGCTGTCGGCCCACAATGCCGCGCGCAGCGCGGTTGGGTTGCCGCCGCTGCAGTGGGACAATGCTCTGGGTACGCAAGCCGCGCGCTATGCGTTCCAGCTGGCGATCAGCAATCGCTTCGAGCACAGCAGCGCCGAGGCGCGCAACAACACTGGCGAAAATTTGTGGATGGGAACGCGCGGCGCCTTTGGCGTTCATGCGATGGTCGCGGACTGGGTCTCGGAACGCAATTATTTCCGGCCAGGGCTGTTTCCGGTGGTCAGCAGGACCGGCAATTGGCACGATGTCGGCCATTACACGCAGATCGTCTGGCCGACGACTCAGAAAGTCGGTTGCGCGCTCGCCACCAATGCTCGGGCCGATTATCTGGTTTGCCATTACTTTCCGGCCGGGAATGTGCAGGGCGTTGCCGTCCGACCGGCCGCGGTTCGATTGGCTGCTCGCTGAACCGGCTTGCCGGGTGAATCCTTGACCGCGGACTGGCGCAAATCGCCGCGACTGATATCATTTCGGCAGGAGAATATTTCATGAAACGGCTCATCACTGCGCTGCTCTGCCTGTCGCTGCCGGCCAGCGCCTCCGCCGCGAACTGGGTGTCGGTTGCCAATTGCGGCGATCCCGGGGAAGTCAGGGCCTATTCCTACGATCCGGGCTCGATCCGGCAAAAGGGCTCGGCCCGTCTGGTCAAGATCCGCGGCGATTATTCGCAGCTCGCGAGCTCCAGGGCACGCGAGGCGCAGATGCTGTGGTCGTTCGAATGCGCGTCCCGCACCTTCACCGAGCGCTCGCGAATCGAATTTGGCAAAGGCCGCAAGGTCGTCGAAAATTTCAAGAAGCCGACTTCGGCGATGGCCGTGAACGCCGACAGCGTCGCCGACAAGGTGTTTGCGGTGGTGTGCGTCTAGAACTTTCGGGGTCAGCGCGGACCGCGCTGAAACTCTTTGTTAACGCCCGTCGTTAAGAATGATGGCCGAGGTGGTTCAATGACTCTGGTTATCGAGGCGAAAGCAGCAACTGATCAGGCCGAGCGCCGACGCTCGCAGCGGCATATTCTGTGCCTCGACGCCGAAGCTGCCGTCGGGGACAAGATACTAGCCGTTCAGTTGCACGAACTGTCGCGGTCAGGCTTCCTGATGGAATGCCAAGACCCCTTTGCGGTCGGCGAACAGTTTGAGATTGAGCTGGCTGGAAGCGGATCCCATCGAGCTCGGACAATCTGGTCCTGCGGGTCGCTGGTCGGCTGCGAATTCCAGACTGGCTTGACGGCAAGTGTG
The DNA here is from genome assembly GCA_031387795.1 of Sphingomonas sp. Taxonomy (GTDB): domain Bacteria; phylum Pseudomonadota; class Alphaproteobacteria; order Sphingomonadales; family Sphingomonadaceae; genus Sphingomicrobium. The sequence goes on along the minus strand of JANNDN010000220.1, from coordinate 2,675 downwards.
TGCAGCGCAGCGTTGTTGAAGGCGAATCCGAAGAAACAGGCCGAGACACCTATGTGGTGGATCGACGACGATGCCGGCGACACTGACGCCGCCACCGAGACGGCGGCGCAGCCAGGGGTCGGGCGCGACGTTCGATGGGTGGTCAGCTTGTCGATCGCTTTATGGGTGACGCTTGCGGTCACAGCCGCGATTTTGCTCGCCTGACCACATTTGCTTTATGAGCGAAAAAAACCGGGCGCGCGCGACATCCGCGCGCGGCGCCCGGTCGTGCCGCCCCCTTTGAACGTGGTCTAACCGCGTTCGCCTGGTGGAACGTTGATGGAAGAGGCTAGCCAGCGCGAACGGACCGCGCAATTGCTTAGCAGGTCAACCGGCTGCCCGGCCTGGAATGGCCTGGCATAGGGATAGCAATCGAACGCTGACGCCGACCGCAGGCAGAGCTCGCCGTTCGTCGCCGTCCACGACGCTTCAACCACCTTTGCTCCCGATGGCGAACTGATCCGGGCGACTCCGTTGGGCTCGAATGTCACGACGTTCATGACCCCGTTGGTCTGAACCTGAACCTGTTGGCCGGTGATCTCGCTACCGGGAACCCACTCGACCGCGGCGGCGGCGGCGGTCGCGACACAGATTGGCACCATCGCCATCATTAACCTTAACAGCATAACAGCCCCCTTTGCGGACGTTCTGACGAGTTAACAAAAAGTCAACGCTGTGTCGCGCTTGTCATTAAGCGAGTCAAGCGGTCGAGCGTTAAGCACTTCCAAACTTGAGGAATTATGTCCCAATTCGCGACACACTCGGAGCGGGCGATTCCGCCCTGCTTGCTTCGTTGTTAGTCCGCGCTTTATAAACCGAGTTTCCACAAGGGGTTAACGCAGCTCATGAATCGCGTGCTGGACAAAGGGGCGGTCAGGCAAGGAACTGCGGTGCGGATTGGCGGCGGCCATCCCGCCCAACCGCTCGGACTGACCGACAACTTCGTTCTTCCCAAGTCGTATGAGAGCGACCGCTTCTGGTTCTTCTCCGCGCTGATCGGCATCGATATCGCCGCGATATCGGCCGGCTTCATTAGCGCTGGCGCAATCCGGCTTGGAACGCCGTTTGCGGAACAGGGAGTCAACACGCTGGCGATCATCCTGCCGATCTTCCTCGCCATCGCGCTCAACAATCGGGCCTATTCGCTCGATGCTCTCGAGCGGCCGTCCTACGGGATCCGGCGCATGGTCCAGGCTTTCGTCTACGCCTGCGCGGTCGGCATTGCATTGCTCTTTTACCTCAAGGTCAGCGAGCAATTTTCCCGCATGGTTTTCGCGGTTGGCACCTTGCTCTCCGTCGCCAGCGCGGCGGGCGTGCGCTGGCTGGTCGGCAATTTTCTGGGCCGCCGCTATCGCTGGACCTTTCGCAATCGGCTGGTGATCGTGGATGAAGTCGACGTTACGCCGCACCCGGGCGATTGCATCGTCTTTGCCGAACAGCTTGGCGTAATTCCCGGGTCGGACGACCCGACCATGCGGCACCGACTCGGCGAAATGCTCGACCGGTTCGACAGTGTTGTCCTGGCGTGCCCGCCCGAACGTAGGCGGCAATGGTCCTACTCGCTGCACGGTGCCGCGGTCGACGTGGAGCTGTTGATGCCCGAACTGTCTCGCCTGGGCGCGGTGGAGTTGCGGACCAGCCATGGCGAGCGAACCCTGGTGGTCAGCAGTTGTCCGATGGGTCTGCTCGATCGACTGACGAAGCGTGCCCTGGACCTCGTGGTGGCCAGTGTCGCGCTGGCGATCGTCGCACCCCTGATGCTGATCCTGGCAATCGCGGTGCGGCTCGGCTCGCCGGGGTCCATATTCTTCGTCCAGCCCCGTCTTGGGCAGAACAATCGCATGTTCAAAATGCTGAAGTTTCGAAGCATGCGCTCCGAATCCAGCGACCATGACGGTAGTCGGTCGACAAGTCCGTCCGACGACCGGATCACGCCATTGGGCCGGTTCATGAGGCGCACGAGTGTGGACGAGTTGCCCCAGCTGCTGAATGTCCTGAAGGGCGACATGAGCATCGTCGGTCCGCGCCCGCACGCACTTGGATCGACCGCCGAGGACTCGCTTTTCTGGCAAATCGACCGGCGCTATTATCAACGCCATGCAATCAAGCCTGGAATCACCGGCCTGGCGCAGGTGCGGGGGTTCCGCGGGGCGACCGACCATCACCACGATCTCACCAACCGTCTTCAATCGGATCTGGAGTATGTCCTGGGATGGACAATCTGGCGCGACCTCAAGATCATTGCCGGAACGTTCGCCGTGCTCGTTCACGCGCGGGCGTACTGACGGAGCGACTCGGATCGTGTCGGCGATGGCGTAAGTTGGAGCGCAGTCTGGCAAAGTGGCGAGGACCAGGCCGGACCTGCCGCGAAAAGGGGGGGTATTCTCGAGGCCAATGGGATCGCGAGCGCAAAATTTCTACGACATTCTGGGCGTCAGCCGCTCCGCGACTCAAGCCGAGATTCGCGGCGCCTATCTGCGTCTGATGAAGCGCTATCATCCCGATTCGACGAGCCTTGGATACGCCCAACCAGACTATGCGACCCTGCTCAACGGCTGCTACGCCACGCTCAGGGATCCGGTTACACGCTCAGTTTACGACTCCGGTCTCGACCGTGCGCTGCCGCCAACGCCGTT
>JANNDN010000176.1:0-9285 GCA_031387795.1 Sphingomonas sp. | reverse complement strand
GTGAGGTCGATCTGGTAGCTCGACAGTTCGAGCACATAGACTCCGCCTTCGGGCAGCGGGTCCTGCGCCAGGATCGGCAGGCCGATATTGCCGCCCATGGTCGTCGGCACGCCCGCGGTCTTGAGGATGTGGTGGATCAGCGCGGTGGTGGTCGACTTGCCGTTGGTGCCGGTGATCCCGATCACTTTGTGCGGCGGCAGCTCGGGGCGGGCGCGGGCGAACAGCTCGATATCGCCGATGATTTCGAGACCCGCCTCCCGCGCCCGCGCCGCGATCGGGTGGCGGTTGAGCGGGAGGCCGGGGGTGACGACGAGGCTGTCGAATTGGGTGAGGTCGGCGGAATCGAGGTCGGCGATCGTCAAAGCTCCCAGCCCCTGCAGGGGCGGGGAAAAGCCGCGCAGCGGCGAAGGGGCGGGGGAGTCGGGCGAACTTGCACTCCCCCTCTCCCCGGCCCTCTCTCCTGAAGGGGGGAGAGAGAGATTAGCCCGCGCCCCCTCGTTCGCATCCCACGCCGTCACTCTCGCCCCGCTCGCGAGCAGCGCCGCGACCGTCGCCAGACCGCTTCGCGCCAGCCCGTACACCGCATAATGTTTCCCTGCGAAGGCGCGGGCGGTGATCACCTCAGCTTGAGGGTCGAGAGCCCGGCGAGCGCGAGGATGAAGGCGACGATCCAGAAGCGGATCACCACCGTCGGCTCGGACCAGCCCTTATGCTCGAAATGGTGGTGAATCGGGGCCATCAGGAAAACACGCTTGCCGGTGCGCTTGTAGACCGCGACCTGGATGACGACCGATGCCGCCTCGAGCACGAAAAGCCCGCCGATGATCACCAGCACGAATTCGTGATGGGTGGCGACCGCGATCGTGCCCAGCGCGCCGCCCAAGGCGAGGCTCCCGGTATCGCCCATGAAGACCGCCGCCGGGGGGGCGTTGAACCACAGGAAAGCGAGGCCCGCGCCGACGATCGCCATGCACAACACCGTCAGATCGCCGACCCCGACGAAATGCGGGATCCCGAGATAGGTCGCGAAATTGGCGTTGCCGACGAGGTAGGTGATGAGGAGGAAGGCGAGGCTGGCGATGATCACCGGCATCGTCGCCAATCCGTCGAGCCCATCGGTCAGGTTCACCGCATTGCCGAACGCAACGATGACGAAGGCGCCGAACGGAATATACAGCCAGCCGAGCCCCGCGACCGGCCCCTGGACGAACGGCAGATAGAGGTCAGAATTGCCGGTGCGCACGATGATCCAGGTGGCAATGCCCGCGATCAGGAATTCGAGCGCGAGCCGGACCTTGCCCGGAATGCCCGCGTGGTGCGCCTTCTTCACCTTGTCGTAATCGTCGAGGAATCCGATTGCACCGAAGCCCGCGGTGACCAGCAGGCATGCCCACACATAGGGGTTGAAGATGTCCATCCACAGCAGCACCGAGACGATCACCGCGATCAGGATGAGGAGGCCGCCCATGGTCGGGGTGCCGCGCTTGGCGAGGTGGGTTTGCGGCCCGTCGGCGCGGATCGGCTGACCCTTGCCCTGGCGCTCGCGCAAATAGGAAATGAACCACGGCCCGAGCAGCAGCCCGATGAGGAGCGCGGTGGCGCTCGCCCCGCCGGCGCGGAAGCTGATGTAGCGGATCAGGTTGAGGACGCCCGGAAACCCAAGCTGTTCGGCGAAAAGGTAGAGCATCAGGCGCTCCCACTAAGCGCATCGACGAGCCGGGCAAGCCCGACCGTGTTCGACGCCTTGACCAGCACCGCGTCGCCCGGCTTTGCGGTCGCGCGCAGCAGCGCGGTCGCCTCGTCGACGTCAGCCGCACGCTCGACCATGACTTGCCCGCCGAGCGCCTCCGCGAGCGGCGCCAGTTCCGGGCCGATGAGGATGGCGAGATCGATCTTCGATTCCAGCAGCGATGGCGCGAGTCCTGCGTGGAGCGAGTCGCTATGCTCGCCTAGCTCGCGCATCGGCCCGAGGACCGCGATCCGCCGCGCCCCGCCGCGCTCCTCGCCGAGGCTGCGCAAGGTCGCGGCCATCGAGGCGGGGTTGGCGTTGTAGCTTTCGTCGATGAGCAGGAAGTCGCCGCCCTCGACCGCGACCCGGTGGCGCTCGCCGCGGCCCTTGAGCCCGCCCATGTCGGCCAGCGCGAGGCCCGCAATCGCGCAATCGCCGCCGACCGCCTCGACCGCCGCCAGCACTGCCAGCGCATTGGCGACCCAATGGTCGCCGCGCTGCGAGATGGTGAAGGTCAGCTCGCGCTCCATCAGCGCGGCGGTGATCAGGCTTCCGCCATGTTCGGCGGCGACCGCGTGGATGGCGCGGATATCGCTGTCGTCGCCGCCGAAGCCGATGGTCTGGCCGGCATGGCGGCGCGCGACCTTGAGCAGGCGCGAGCGATAGGGGGTGGTGTCGGGAATGATCGCCGTCCCGTCGGGCTCGAGTCCCTCGAAAATCTCGGCTTTGGCGTCGGCGATCGCCTCCATGGACCCCAGCGTCTCGATGTGCGCGGGGGCGATCGCGGTAACGAGCGCGAGATGCGGGCGGACCTGGCGGGTCAGGTTCGCGATCTCTCCGGCATTGTTCATGCCCATTTCGAGCACCGCATAGAGGCTGTCGCGCGGCATCCGGGCGAGGCTCAGCGGCACGCCGGTATGGTTGTTGTAGCTCTTGACCGAGCGGTGGGCGCGGCCCGGCGCGCCGCGATCGAGCGCCTCGAACAGCGCCTCTTTGATCGAGGTTTTGCCGACCGATCCGGTGACCCCGATGACCTTGGCCGAGGTGCGCTCGCGAGCCGCGCGGCCGAGCGCGATCAGGGCATCGGCGACGTCGGCGACGAGGACATGCGGCTGGTCGATCGGGTGCGACACAAGCGCTCCCGCGGCACCGGCGGCGAAGGCCTGGGCGACGAATTCATGTCCGTCATGGGCCGTGCCCGGCATCGCCACGAACAGATCGCCCGCCACAATTTCGCGGCTGTCGAAGGTGACGCCGTAGGCAACGAAGTCAGCGCTCGCGGTGCCGTTGGTCGCGGCGGCGATGTCGGCGCTGGTCCACAGGGGGATCAAGCCGCGCACTCCCGCGCGACCAGAGCGTCGTCGAACGGAAGCACCATCTCGCCGACGATCTGCCCGGTCTCGTGGCCCTTTCCGGCGAGGAGCACGATGTCCCCCGGTCGCGCGATGCGAATTGCTTCGGCGATGGCCTCGCGCCGGCCCGCGACCTCGATCGCATTCGGCGCCGCGGCCATGATCGCCGAGCGGATCGTGGCCGGGTCCTCGCTCCTTGGATTGTCGTCGGTGACGATGACGACATCCGCCGTCTCGCTCGCCACCCGACCCATGTCGGGGCGCTTGCCATGATCGCGGTCGCCGCCCGCGCCGAACAAAGTGATCAGCCGCCCGCCTTCCCTGGCAGCGACGTGTGGGCGAAGCGCGGAAATGGCCGCGGCGAGGGCGTCGGCGGTGTGCGCATAATCGACATAGACCGGAACTCCCGAGCGGCTGATCACCGCGCGCTCAAGCCGGCCGCGTACCGGAGCGACCCGCTGCATCGCCGAAAAGATCTCCTCCCATTTGCCGCCAGTGGCGAGGACCAGCGCCGCCGCGGTCAACACATTGGCGGCTTGATAGGCACCGATCAGCGGCAGAGCGAGGCGGTGCTCCTTGCCTTCGTGGATCAGGATCAAGGTCTGTCCCAAGGCGCTCGGCTGCTGGTCGGCGAGGCGGATGGTTTCGCCCTTGCGACCTACGCTGAGTACCTTCAGGCCGCGCCTTTCGCAGCGGGCGATGACCTCGTCGCTCTTGGGGTCGTCGGTCCAGACGATCGCGGGCCTGCCGGGGTCGAGCAATTGCTCGAACAACCGCATCTTGGCCTCGAAATATTCGTCCATCGAGGCGTGATAGTCGAGGTGGTCGCGGCTGAAATTGGTGAATGCTGCGGCGGCCAGCGGGACGCCCTCGCAGCGGTGCTGGTCGAGGCCATGGCTCGACGCCTCGTACGCGACGTGGCTGATGCCCATCCGCTCGAGCCCCGCCATATTGTTGAGGAAGGTAACGATGTCGGGGGTGGTCAGCCCGGTCTTGACCTGATCGTCGCTGGTACTGACCCCGAGGGTCCCGATCGAGGCCGAGCGGTGGCCGCTCATGCGCCAGATCTGGCGCGCCATTTCCACCGTCGAGGTCTTGCCGTTGGTGCCGGTGACCGCGACCACGGTTTCGGGGAAAGGCGCGTAGAAACGGGCGGCGAGCGCGGCGAAACGGCGCCTCGGCTCGGGATCGGCGATGTGGGGGACGGCCTCGACCCTGGCCTCGGGCCGGGCGACGACCGCGACCGCGCCGCGCTCGACCGCCTCGCCGATGAAGCTCTCGCCGTTGACGACCGCGCCCTGGAACGCCCCGAAGACGCTGCCCCGGGCAACCTTGCGATGGTCGATGGCGAAGCCCGTCACTTCCGAATCGCCCGTCACTTCGGAATCGTCAGTGATGTCCGCAAGGTCGCTGAGGCGCACGGCGGGGTTTAGTCCTTGGTTTCGTGAACGAAGCGCAGCACTTGGCCCATATCGGGCTCGCGGTCCATGCGCGGCGCGACCCCCAGCATCGGCGCGATCCGACCGATCGTCTGCGACACCACCGGCGCCACGTTCCAGCCCGCGTAACGGAAGCCATAAGTGTCGGCGGTGGCCTTGGGTTCGTCGAGCATGACCACGATTACATAGCGCGGGTCATCCATCGGAAACACGCCGGCGAAAGTGGTGATCACCAGGCTTTTCGAATAGCGGCCGCCGATCACCTTGTCGGCGGTGCCGGTCTTGCCCCCGACGCGATAGCCGGGCGCATCGGCCTTCTTGCCGGTGCCCTGGGTGACGACCAGCCGGAGGAGCGCGCGCATCTTGTAACTGGTGTCGTCGGTGAAAACGCGGCGGCCCTTGCCGACCGGATGGTTCCGGTCGACCTTGAGCAACGTCGCGGGCCGATAGATGCCGCCGTTGAACAGGGTCGAATAGCCGATCGCGAGGTGCAGCGGCGTCACCGCGATCGAGTGACCGAAGCCGACGGTCATCACGTCGGTGCGGCTCCATTCGCGGGGAGTCAGGGTCCGGCCGCGCTCCTTCATCTCGACCGCGACCCGGTCCATGAAGCCCATCTTCTGGAGGAACTGGCGTTGCCGCTTGGCGCCGATCTGGTCGGCGATCTGCGCGGTTCCGACGTTCGAGCTTTCCTTCATGATCTCGGCGACCGAGCACGGCCGGTTGAACGGGTGGGTGTCGCCGATCTTGCGACTACCGACATGGAGTTCGCCCGGGCACGGGTACATCTGGCCCATCGATTTGATGATGCCTGAGTCCATGCCCATGGCGACGGTGAACGGCTTGAAGGTCGACCCGAGTTCGTAGACGCCGAGCGTCGCGCGGTTGAATTGCTGGTCGGGGGTAACCTGGCCCGAGACGTTGAGATTGAACGCCGGGAGCGAGGTCATCGCCATCACCTCGCCGGTCTTGATGTCCATCACCACACCCGCCGCTCCGACCGCGGAGAATTTGGTCATTGCCGCGCTCAGCTCATGCTCGAGTGCCTGCTGCACCCGGCTCGAGATCGACAGCGTCAGCGGCTCGCCGCGGGTGGCGGCGGCGGACAGACGCTCGTCGAACGCGCGCTCGATCCCGGCGCTGCCGTGACCGTCGATGTCGGTGAAACCAAGGACATGCGCGGCGAGGCTGGTCTGCGGATACAGCCGCTCGGGCTCGCGCTCGATCGCCAGCCCCGGCTCGCCCAATGCATTGACCGCCTCGACCAGGCGCGGCGCGGCTCGGCGCCGCAGATAGATGAAGCGTTTGTCCGAACGGAGCATCGCATAATATTGCTCTTCGGTCTTCTCCGGCATCAGCACCGCGAGCTTGCGCGCGAGGTCGAGCTTGTCGCCGATGATCTTCGCGGGGTGGATGGCCAGCGTCCACGCGTCGATCGTCCGCGCCAGAGGAGAGCCGTCGCGATCGACGATGTCGCCGCGGTCGGGGATCAGTTCGAGCAACCCTTGCTTGCGCCCGGCATGGTCGCCGAACGCGGCAAGGTAGAGCAGGCGCAGCGCAATCAGCGCAATAATCCCGCAATAGACCAGCATCCCGAACATCAGTCGCTGGTGCGTGATGGCGAGCATCTGGCGCTTTTGCCCGACCAGTCGGAGCCGCTCGGGCCGTTGCGCGACGAGAGCGGGAGACGGGGCGTTCATCGCGCTTGAGCGAGCTCCGCGGGCTTGACGGAAGGGGCGCCGGTGGCCGGCCTGGCGCTGCTCGCGGGCGGCTTGCCCGTGCTGGATTTGGCGGCCGCGAGGCCCGGTCTATCCTGCGATCCTGTCCTTGCCGGCTTCGCCGCCGTAACCGGCCCATCGCTGGACTTTGCCGCGGTCATCAGGGGCAATTTGGCGACCGCCTTTTCCGGGACCTCGCGCGTCTCGGTCTGCAAACTTGCGGAGTGCATCAGGCTCGAAGGACGGCCGCTGACCGACGCCTTCCCATCCTCGTCCTTCATCGCCCGGCCCACCTTGGGCGCCTCGGGCGCGGGCGCGGTAGCGAGCACCACTGGGGCCTCGAAAGCCACCGCCTGGTCGGGCCGCGCCAGCCGCGCCAGCTCGAAACCGCCCTGCAGGAACTGGTCGTGGGTCGGCGCCGACAGCGCCAACACGCTGGCGTTCCAGCGCTCGAGCTGGGCGAGCCGTCCGCGAGTCCCGATTTCGGTCTGGAGCAGACGCAGGTCGCGCTGGGCGAGGACGATCTGGGTCTCGACCGCCTCAAGCGAAGCGCGTTCCGAGGCCACGCGGAGCGAGACGAGATAGCAGGACAAAGCCGCGCCGGCGCAGCTCGCGACCATGACAAAGGATTTGAAGCTGCGGCCACTCATTGCAGGGTTTCCTTGCGCGCAGGGGCATCGGTCCGGACCGCGCTGCGCAGTTTGGCCGAACGAGCGCGCGGATTGCGGGCCAGCTCCGTTTCCGAAGGCGACACCGGCTTCGCGACGCGGGTGAAGGTCGGTTCGGACGGATCCTTGATCGCCGGGCGATGGCGCGATCCGCCGGGGTCGCCGCCGCTGCGAGTCCGCAAGAACCGCTTCACGATCCGGTCCTCGAGGCTGTGAAAAGTGACCACCGCGAGCCGTCCGCCGGGCTTCAAGGCGCGCTCGGCCGCCTCGAGCCCTTCCTCGAGTTCGTCGAGTTCGGCGTTCAAATGGATGCGGATCGCCTGGAAGGTGCGGGTCGCGGGGTCGGACTTCTGTCCCGGACGGAAACCGGCGGCGCGGCGCACGATCGCTGCGAGCTCGGCGGTGCGCTCGACCGGCCGCGCAGCAACAATGGCGCGGGCGATCGCCCGGGCGCGCGGTTCCTCCCCAAACTCGCGCAAGACCCGGGCGATCTCGGCCTCCTCGGCCGTATTCAGATATTCGGCGGCGGTCAGGCCCGTTTTGTCCATCCGCATGTCGAGTGGGCCGTCGGCCTGGAACGAGAAGCCGCGCTCGGCCTGATCGATCTGCATCGAGCTCATTCCGATATCGAGCGCGATCGAATCGACGAGGCCGATGCCGCGGTCGGCGAGCACTCGATCCATTTGCGAAAAGCGGTCGTTGACCAGGGTCAGGCGCTCATCGGCAATGCGCTCGGCGGCGGCGGCGATGGCGTCGGGATCGCGATCGAAGCCGATCACTCGGCCCGCGTTGGCAGCGAGAAAGGCGCGGGTGTAGCCGCCCGCTCCAAAGGTCCCGTCGACGACGGTGTCGCCGGTGTGGAGCGCCATTGCGGCGACGACTTCCTCGATCAGGACTGGGACGTGCGGATCGCGGGTCATGCCGGGGCTCCGCGTTCGTCGAGGCGGTAGCGGGCGATGTCCTGGAGGTCGTCGGGCATGTTGGGATCCGCGAGCAGCAGCTCGGGGTTCCAGATCTGAAAGGTCTCGCCGGTGCCGAGGAACAGTGCGAGATCGCCGATCTTGCCCTTCATCCGCATCATCGGCGGCATCAGGATCCTGCCCGAACTGTCGTAAGGCACTTCCTCGCTGGCGGCGAAGGCCATCAAATTACGGCGCTGATAATTGAGCTCAGCGTCGGGGCTGGTTTCTTCTTTCTCGAGCAACCGTTCGAGCTTCTGGTGCCGAAGCGCCGCGAATGCGGGATCATAGCCGCTGAGGCAGGGAAAATTTTCATGCTTGGCGAGGACGACGGTGCGGGTCGGACCGCGGCGTTCGATGACTGAGCGCAGGAGCGCGGGAATCGACACCCGCCCCTTCGCGTCCACCGCGTTCAAAGCACTGCCTTGGAACAGATGCTCTAGCGCCACCCGTGACTCCCCAGTCCGTAGCGCGCGAGGCATCGGCCGCGGAAGCACGCCATTGCGCACCGCCCGGGACCACTTCGAATCAAAGGGTCTTTCCCCCCGCGTTACAGCCTGTGTTGGTAACTCAAGCGCTTAGGGGATACAATGGGTTTTCGTGGGATATCATGGGAAACACAGGTTTTTGGCGGATTTCAGCGCCTGACCTAGGGTCAACTTTGGGTCTCAATGGGCCGCAATCCGCTCGAACAGCCTGTGGATAAGCATGTGAATCAGTTGCTTCCCGCCGATTCGAGAGACTCGAGCGCAGCAAGCACGGCCCGCCGATCGCGGGCTCGATCACCGCCGCGGCTCCAGTCGAGGAAATCGGCGTCGGCGACGATGATCGCCTCGCCCTTGCCGATCGCGCAGCGCGCGACGATGCGATCGGCGCTCAGCGCACAATCGCCACGCAGCGAACCCGGCGAGACCATCATCGCTTTCTCGCCGGCGAGGGACGACTCGATCTCGCCCCGCCGTTCCGGAGCGTCGAGCGCCAGACCCCAGTGGCCGAGCAGGCCGGTGTCGGCGAACATCGGCGGCGGCCGGGCCGGATCGCCAAGCGCACGCGGATCGGTCCATTCGAGCAGCGGATCGGCGAGCAGCAGCAGGCGCCCCCCGCCCCTCACCCATTGGTCGAGCGCGACGAGATTTTCCGCCGGCTGGGCGAGCGGCTGCGCCATCAGCAGCAGACGTCCGCGCGCCAGCTCCCCCACCGACGAGGTCGCAATCGCCTCGACCCGGTAGCGCGTCTCGAGTGCCTGGAGCAGCGGCGACCCCGCGTCCGCGAGCGCAAGGTCGGAGCCGAACATCACCGGCAGGCTGGTAAGCAGGAGCAGGACCGGCCGCTCGCTGCGTGGTCCGAACTCTTGCCCTCTCTCCTTAGTCCAGGCGAAAGCGGCGAGCAGTATCAGCGCCGCCGCCCCCGCGATCAGGAG
>JANNDN010000157.1:0-2129 GCA_031387795.1 Sphingomonas sp. | reverse complement strand
AGCCACACCAGCACCGCGGCGCCGATGCAGATCAGCAGGGTGGCGTTATTGTGAACCCAGAACACCGGCGCTCCAATGAGGAGGTCGCGCAGCGTTCCGCCACCGACCCCGGTGACCACCGCGAAGAACAAGAAGGTGACGAGCGTCTGCTTCTTTTCCGCGGCGAGCAAAGCCCCCGACACCGCGAACACCGCGATCCCGAAATAATCGAGCCACTCGAGCGCGAAGGGGAGGGTGGTGGGATCCGTCATGCCGGACTTGATCCGGCATCCGCCTTCCTTTCGCAAGGTCAGGCGGACCCCGGGTCAAGCCCGGGGTGACGATGAGGGAGCGGAAGGACTATAGGCCGCCCTATGACCGACCAACCCAAACCCGATACCCCGCCACTCCCGACCCTCGAGGACTGGCAGCATTGGACCTACGTGATGGGCCGCGCGCAGCAGATGATGATGGAATCCTGGATCAGCCAGTCGGGAAAAGAAATGCCCGCGTTCGATTGGAGCAAGGCGATCGCGCCGGGCGGCGAGGCCCAGGACATGACCGCGCTGATGAGCGCGGGGGCGCAGGCCTGGGCCAAGGGGTTCGAGGCGTGGGGCAAAATGCTTGGCGGGGTCGCCGCGGTGCCGGCGGCAAGCGAGGTGCAACCGATCCGCGACCGCCGCTTTGCCGCTCCCGAATGGGCCGAGAACCCGATCTTCGACACCATCCGGCAGAGCTATTTGCAGCTCAGCGATCAATTGCTCGGCTCGGTTGACGAGATCGAGGGGGTGGACGCGGAAACCCGGCACAAATTGAAGTTCGCGACGAAAAGCTTCGTCGATGCCATGGCGCCGAGTAATTTCGCGCTGACCAACCCGACGGTGCTCAAGCGCACGCTCGAGACCAAAGGCGAGAATTTGCTTCTGGGTCTCGCCAATATGCTGAAAGACATCGCCGCGGGGCAATTGTCGCAGACCAAGAAGGGCGCGTTCGAGGTCGGTCGCAATCTCGCGACCACCCCAGGCAAGGTCATCCACGAAACCCCGCTCTATCAGCTAATCCAGTACACGCCGACCACCGACAGGGTGCTGGCAACCCCGGTGATCGTCTTCCCGCCGTGGATCAATCGCTTCTACATCCTCGATCTGACGCCCGAGAAGAGTTTCGTAAAGTGGTGCGTCGACCAAGGCATCACCTTGTTCATGGTCAGCTGGAAATCGGCCGACGAGAGCCTCGCGGACGTCGGGCTCGACGATTATGTGCTGGGCGGGCAAGTGGACGCGATCGACACGGTGCGCGAGGCGCTGGATTTCGAGGCGGTCCACGTCATCGGCTATTGCGTGGCGGGGACGACGCTCGCCGCGACGCTCGCTTACCTCCAGGCCAAGGGTCAGGCAGCCAAGGTCAAAAGTGCGACCTTCTTCACCGCGCAAGTCGATTTCGAAGCTGCCGGCGATCTCAAGCTGTTCCTCGGCGACGAGGCGATGGGGCTGCTCGGCCAGCTGACCGCGGAGAAAGGCTATCTCGACGGGCGCTACATGGCGGCGACCTTCAACCTCTTACGCGGGCGCGACCTCATCTGGTCCTATGTGGTGAACAATTATCTGATGGGCGAGGAGCCGGCGCCGTTCGATTTGCTGCACTGGAACAGCGACACCACCAATTTGCCCGCGGGCTGGCACCGCAATTACCTCGAGACGCTCTATCAATCGAACAAACTGGTCGAAAAGGGCGGGATCAGCGTCGCGGGGGTCGGGATCGACCTCGATACGGTGAAAACGCCCGCCTACATTCAGGCCGGGCGCGAGGACCATATCGCGCCGCCCGAAAGCGTGTGGAAGGTGATGGACCATTTCGCCGGGCCGATGCGCTTCGTGCTCGCGGGCTCGGGTCATATCGCGGGCGTGGTCAACCCGCCGGCAGCGGGCAAATATCAATATTGGGTCAATGACGGAGACGCGCCCGACCTCGAGGCGTTCGTCGCCGGGGCGGTCGAGCACAAGGGCAGCTGGTGGCCCGACTGGGTCGAATGGCTGAAAGTGCAGGATTCCGCGATGGTGGAGGCCAAGGGCGCGCGGGTTCCGGGCGCGGGCAAACGCAAAGCGATCGAGGATGCGCCGGGGAGGTATGTGAAGGCGCGTTAGGCCCGG
>JANNDN010000136.1:0-3893 GCA_031387795.1 Sphingomonas sp. | reverse complement strand
CGACATCGTCCGCCGGGTCGTCGCCGGGGCGCGGCGCCGGCTGGGACTGCCCGACACGCTGACCCCGCATGCGCTGCGCCACAGTTTCGCGACCCATTTGCTGGCGCGGGGCGCGGATCTGCGCTCGCTGCAGGAGCTGCTTGGCCATTCGAGCCTGTCGTCGACTCAAATTTACACCAAGGTCGATGCCGCGCATCTGCTCGACGTCTATCGCAACGCCCACCCGCGCGCCTGATCGGCGCTAATGCTCGCGCTTGTACCGCGCGAGGCGGACCAGATAGACGAGCAGCAGGATCGCCATCACCCCGGTCGAAATCGGCCCGATGATCTGATCGATCGCGGTGAATTCCTCCTCCAGCTTGATCCCGACCATAGTCAGGAAGCTGGTCCAGATCGCGGTTCCGACGGTCGAGGCGAGCACGAAATTGCGAAACCGCATATCGAGCAGGCCCGCGGGCACCGACACCAGCGAACGGATCGAGGGCACCAGCCGCCCGGTGAGCACGAAAGCGATGCCGTGGCGGTCGAACCAATGGTGCGCGCGCTCGATGTCGCTCCAGTTCAAGGTCAGCCACCTGCCATAGCGCCGGATCAGCGGCTCGAGCCGGTCGTGGCCGAGCGCGCGGGCGGCGAGATACCAGACGATATTGCCGAGCATCGCCCCCGCGGTGCCCGAAGCGATCACGCCCGCGGCGTTCATCTGGCCCTTGCCCACCGCGACCCCGGCGACCGGCATGATGACTTCAGACGGGATCGGCGGGAAAACAGTCTCGAGGAACATCAAAAACCCGATGCCGAGATAGCCGGTCTGATCGATCAGCCGGACGATCCAGTCACCCACCTTGGGGGGTCCGCCGCTGCTCAAGCTTGCGCTCGATGGCCTGCCAGATGAGGCCGGGCGTATCGGTGCCGTTGAAGGCGTCGACCGCGACGATTCCGGTCGGCGAGGTGACGTTGATCTCGGTCAGCCATTTGCCGCCGATGACGTCGATGCCGACGAACAGGAGTCCGCGGAGCTTGAGCTCGGGGGCGAGTGCAGCGCAAATTTCGCGCTCGGTTTCAGTGAGTTCGCTCGCTTCGGCGCGGCCACCGGCGGCGAGGTTGGAGCGGATTTCGCCCTCGCCGGGCAGGCGGTTGATCGCGCCCGCGACCTCGCCATCGACGAGGATGATGCGCTTGTCGCCCGCAGCCACCTCGGGAACGAACGCCTGGAGCACGTGCGGCTCGCGATAGGTGGCGTTGAACAATTCGATCAGCGCGGCGAGATTGGCGCCGTCGGGTTCGATCTTGAACACCGCTTTGCCGGCATTGCCGTGGAGCGGCTTGAGCACGCAGGCGCCGTGCCGATCAAGAAAACCCCGCGCGGCTCCGAGCGAGCGGGTCAGCATGGTCGGCGGCATGAAGCGCGCGAAATCGAGCACCCACAGTTTCTCGGGCGAGTCGCGCACGGCGGCGGGATCGTTGACCACCAAAGTCTCGCCGGCGATCCGCTCGAGCAGATGGGTGGCGGTGATATAACCCAAGTCGAACGGCGGGTCCTGGCGCATCAGGACGACATCGACGTCGCGGCCGAGGTCGAGAATATTAAACTCGCCAAGGCGGTAATGGTCGCCCTCGATGCGTTGGACGGTGACCGGGCGGGCGCCCGCGAACAGCCGCCCATCCTCATAAGTCAGGTCGCTGGCCAGATAATGGAACAGCGTGTGCCCAAGCGCCTGCGCGGCGAGCATCAGCGCGAAAGTCGAATCGCCGCCGATGTTGATCGACTCGATGGGGTCCATCTGGACGGCAACACGCAGGCTCATCGCCGCGCGACTAGTCCAGGTGCCTCACATTGTCACCCTTGCCAGACGTCGGCGAGGTGCTTTGGCCATCGCCCCGGAACCACGAACAGAGCGTCGATGCGCAGGTCGTCGCCGGGGCGCTGGAAGCGCGGTGCGAGCATCTCGGCGGCGATCGCGACCCGGCGCAGGCGGTAGGCGTCGAGCGCGTTGGCGCAGTCGGCCTCGCTCGCTCGGGCTTTGACCTCGACGAACGCGATCATGCGGCCGCGCCGGGCGACGATATCGACCTCGCCGCCGCGGACCCGCGCCCGGCGGGCGAGGATCCGCCAGCCCTTGAGGCGCAGATACCAGCAGGCCAGCGTCTCCGCCTTGCGCCCGCGCTGTTCGGCGGCCTGGCGCTTCACGGCATGAGGTCGAGCGCGCGGGCGTAGGCGCGCTTGCGCGGCATTCCGAGCTGCTCCGCGACCTCGGCGGCGGCGCGCGACGGCGACAGCCGGGTGAGCGCCTCGGCAAGCGCCGCATCGAGTTCGGAGTCGCTTATCTCCGCGGCTTCGGCGGGCGGGCCGACGACGATCACGATCTCGCCCTTGGGCGGGGCCTCGGCATAGCGCTCGGCGAGCGCGTCGAGCGATCCCGTCACGCATTCCTCGTGCAGCTTGGTAATTTCGCGGACCACCGCCGCGTCGCGCTGCCCGAGATGGTCCCGCAAGTCGGCGAGCGCCGCGCCGAGCCGTGGTCCGCTTTCGTAAAGTACGAGGCTCGAGCGCAGCGCCGCGACCTCCTCGATCGAGCGCGCGCGAGCGCCGCTTTTGGCCGGAAGGAAGCCCATGAACAGGAAACGGTCGGTGGGCAGGCCGGCGAGCGTCAGCGCCGCGATCGCCGCGCACGGTCCCGGGACGGTGTGGATCGCGCAGCCCGCGGCGCGTGCTTCGCGCACCAATTTATAGCCGGGGTCGGAAATGAGCGGGGTCCCGGCATCGCTGACCAGCGCGATCGCCTCGCCTGCCAGCCGCGCGATGATCGCCGCGCGTGCCTCCTCGCCCAAATGGTCGTCGAAGCGGCTCATTGGCGCCGTGGCCTTGGCGAATGCGAGGAGCTTGGCGGTGACCCTGGTATCCTCGGCCAGAATTCGGTCGGCGCGGCGAAGCGTATCCGCGGCGCGCTCGGAAAGGTCGCGCAGATTGCCGATGGGGGTGGCGACGATGTGCAGTCCGGGTTCGAGAGCCTCGCTCATGGTGCCTCATTAACGCCTTGCGATCGAAGCGGAAAAGAGTCATTCTTCGCGCTTCTCATCTGCCTTCTCGGGGAGTGGTGCGATGATTGTCTTTCTGGCCGCATCTTCGGCCCTCCTGTTGACACTTCAGGCGTCGATTACCGCGCCGACCAACGCCTTTCGCAGCTGCCTCAAGGATGCCTCGACCAAGGCGACCAGCGAAAAGGTCGCTCCGGACGGCATCGAGGATTATTTCAAGGCCCAGTGCAGCGCCCAGATGGATTCGCTCAAGGGCGCGGTCGTCTCCTTCCGGGTCAAGAACGGGATGGGGCGCAAGGCCGCGTCCGAGGACGCCAACATGACGGTCGAGGATTATATGGCGGCGCCGGCCGACCGCTATCGCTTCGTCGCGGAAATGAACGCGCCGCCCAAGCCCGCTGCCGCACCCGCCGCCTCGCCCGCCTCCGCGGCTACCCCTAGCCCCCCGCAGCAACCGCGGCCCTAACCTCGCCGACGGCGGCGATGTCGCCGAGAATATGATCGAGTAGCAGCCGGCCGGCGCCGGTGAGCCGGATTCGCACTCCTTCGCGCTCGATGTGGCCCGAGCCGACGAGCCGCTCGATCCGGCCCCAGTCGACCGGGTCGACACCGAAGCGCGCCTCGACCGCGCCGACATCGACCCCCTCGGCAAGCCTCAGGCCCATAACCAGCGCCTCGTCGGCGGCCTCCTGTGGCAAGAGCGCGGCCTCCTCGACCAGCCCGTGGCCGTTGCGGGCGAGGCCGGAAAGGAAGTTCTCGGGCTTGCGATGGCGCAAGGTGCGCATGCCCCCGCGCCGGCCGTGCGCGCCGGGGCCGACGCCGGCATAATCGCCGTAGCGCCAGTATGTGAGGTTGTG
>JANNDN010000135.1:0-3163 GCA_031387795.1 Sphingomonas sp. | reverse complement strand
CGCGGTTGGGCGGAGGATCCTGCCCAAGGTCGAGGATGAGGCAACGCTGCGCCGGTGCATGGCGCTGCTCAGCGGGCGGCGGCATCGGGTGATGACCGGGGTGGCGCTGGCGCTCCCCGGCGGCGGGATGCGCGAGCGGCTGGTCGAGACGATGATCGCGATGAAGCGGCTGAGCGAGGAAGAGATCGATCATTACGCCGGCCATGGCGAGTGGCGCGGCAAGGCCGGTGGCTATGCGCTCCAGGGCTATGGCGAAGTCTATGTCCGCCATATCGCCGGCAGTTATTCGAACGTCGTCGGCCTGCCGCTGGCCGAGACCCGTCACCTGCTCAAGAGCGCGGGCTATCCGCTTGCCTGAGTGGCTGGCCGAACGCGGGATCGGGGAAACACGGCTGGTGCGCGTCGAGGGCGGGGAGGTCGCCGAGGCTCGGATCCTGCTCGATGACGTGGTTCGCGCTGGAAGTGTGGTCGAGACGCGGCTCATCTCCAACGGCGCGGGCGGGCGCAACGCCGTCGCCAGGAGCGCGTCGGGCGACGAATATCTGCTGCCCCGCGGCGCGGCGGGGATCGCCGAGGGCGGCGAGCTGCGGATCGAGGTCACCCGCGAGGCCATCCCCGGGACCGAACCGTGGAAGCGGCCATTGGCGCGCACGACCGACAAGTCGCCCGCCGACGCGCCGCAGCCGGTCGCGCGAGCCCTTCCCTTTCCGGCCCCCGAGAATCGCCTGGGAGCGCTCGGCTGGGACGATCTGATCGAGGAGGCGCGCACCGGCACCGTCCGCTTTGCCGGCGGCGAGCTGACGATCGAGCCGACGCGGGCGATGACGATGATCGATGTCGACGGGCCCGGCGCGCCGAGGGAGCTGGCGCTGCTCGGGGCCGCGGCCGCCGCTCGGGCGATCCTCCGCCTCGACCTCCAGGGATCGATCGGCATCGACCTTCCGACCGCATCGGGCAAGGACGCACGGCTGGCCGCCGCGGCGGCGATCGACGCGATCCTCCCACAACCCTTCGAGCGAACCTCGGTCAACGGCTTCGGACTGGTCCAGATCGTCCGCCCGCGCCGGCGCGCTTCCCTGATCGAGCTGGCCGCCGACCGCGCGGCGTTCGAGGCCCGCGCGCTGCTCCGTCGGGCCGCGTTCGAGCCTGCGGGCGCCAAGACGCTGGCCGCGCATCCCCTCGTGATCGCCGTCTTCGAGCGTCATCCAGCCTGGATCGCGGAACTCGCGCGGCAGCTCGGGGGTGCGGTGGCCTTGCGCGGCGACGCGGCGCTCGCCATCTCCGGGGCCCATGTCGAAAGTCTCTAAGAAATGCCCCGTATGCGGCAATTGCGAAGCCGCCGAATTCGCTCCGTTCTGCAGCCGCGGCTGCAAGGACCGCGACCTCCTCAAATGGCTCGACGGGGGCTATCGAATCCCCGGCCCGCGAGCCGATCCCGAGAGGGTGGACAGCGAGGAAGGCGAAGGTTAGGGAGCCGTCGCCCAAGCGAACATTCGCTTTCGCAGCGGTGGGCCCAGGTAGCTCAGTTGGTAGAGCACGTGACTGAAAATCACGGTGTCGGCGGTTCGATTCCGTCCCTGGGCACCATTGCCGCCTGCAGCCATGCCGGGGGCATGGCGAAGCCGGCAATCCCGTAGCGCAGCGCAGGGCCGCGCGCAGCTTTACTCGGCCGCAATTCCCGCCAACTGCGCCTCGTCGCGCGGTGCGCCCACGCCGGCGAACCAGGCGATCGTCGCTTCGAGCCCGGCCTCGAGACTGGTCGCGGGCTGCCAGTCGAGCAAGTGCTTCGCGCGGCTGATGTCGGGCCAGCGGCGCCGCGGATCGTCGGTCGGAAGCGGGCGATAGGTCACTTTTGAGGCGCTCGCGGTCTGGCGCAGGATGACCGCGACCAGCTCGGCCACCGTCATTTCGCGCGGATCGCCGATGTTTACCGGGATTGCCGCCGCGCCGCTCTCCATCAGCCGGACCAGCCCCTCGACCGTATCGTCGACGAAGCAGAAGCAGCGCGTTTGCGAGCCATCGCCATAGAGCGTCACCGGCGCCCCAGCGAGCGCCTGGCAGACGAGGTTGGAGACCACCCGCCCGTCGTCGGCGCGCATCCGCGGGCCATAAGTGTTGAAGATCCGCGCGATCCGCACATCGGCGCGGCCGGCACGGTGGAAATCGAACGCCAGCGTCTCGGCGGCGCGCTTGCCCTCGGCATAGCAGGCGCGCGGGCCGGTGCAGCTGACGTTGCCGCGATAATCCTCGGGCTGCGGATGGACCTCGGGGTCGCCATAGACTTCGCTGGTCGAGGTCAGCAGCAACCGCGCGCCGGTCGCCTCGGCGAGGCGCAGCGCGTTGCGGGTCCCCATCACGTTGGTGATCAGAGTGTGCTCGGGGTCGGCCTGGTAAAAGGGTGGCGAAGCGGGGCATGCCAGATGATAGATGCGCGTCGGCTCGAGGCCCGCGGGGAACGGGTCGACGACATCATGCTCGATCAACTCGAACCGCGGATGGTCGGCCAGATGCGCGAGGTTGTCGCGCGGCCCGGTGATGAAGCTGTCGAGGCAGATCACCCGCGCGCCGTCGGCCAGCAGCCGGTCGCACAGGTTCGAGCCGATAAAGCCCGCGCCGCCGGTAACCAGCGCGACAGTGTCGCTGCGCGATGCCATCGGGCTAAAGCTTTTCCGTCAGTTCGGGGACGATCTTGAACAAATCGCCGACCAGGCCGACGTCGGCGACCTGGAAGATCGGCGCCTCCTCGTCCTTGTTGATGGCGATGATGACCTTCGAATCCTTCATCCCCGCAAGGTGCTGGATCGCGCCCGAAATGCCGATCGCGAGATAGACTTCGGGGGCGACGATCTTGCCCGTCTGGCCGACCTGATAATCGTTGGGAGCATAGCCCGCGTCGACCGCGGCGCGCGATGCGCCGACCGCGGCGCCGAGCTTGTCCGCCAGCGGATCGAGCAGCGCATGGAACTGCTCGCTCGAACCGAAGGCGCGGCCGCCCGAGACGATCACTTTCGCGCTGGTCAGTTCGGGCCGCTCGCTCTTGCTCGCCTCGAGGCCGACGAAATCGCTACCCCCATTGTGTGCGCCGGCATCGATCTTTTCGATCGTTCCCGAGCCGCCTTCGGCCGCGGCATTCTCGAACGCGGTGGTGCGGACGGTGATGACC
>JANNDN010000124.1:0-9455 GCA_031387795.1 Sphingomonas sp. | reverse complement strand
GGTTGCGACCCACACCGCATAGCCGCCGATGGTGTGGACGACGCCCTTGGGCTGGCCGGTCGAGCCCGAAGTGTAGAGGATGAAGAGCGGGTCCTCGGCGTTCATGATCGCCGGCTCGCAGGCGGTCGAGAGGCGGTCGCGTTCGACGATGTAGCTGATGTCGCGGCCCGGCTTCATCGGCACGTCGGCGCCGGTGCGGGCGACGACGATGACGGTGGCGACATCGCGCCGATCGAGTGCGGCGTCGACGTTGCGTTTGAGCGGAATGTGCTTGCCGCCGCGGACCCCTTCGTCAGCCGTGATCACGCAAACCGCGTCGCAGTCGGCGATCCGGCCCGCCAAGCTGTCGGGCGAGAAGCCGCCGAAGACGACCGAATGCACTGCGCCGATGCGGGCGCAGGCGAGCATCGCCGCCGCGGCCTCGGGGATCATCGGCAAATAGATCATCACCCGGTCGCCGCGCTTGACCCCGCGCTCGAGCAGCAGGTTGGCGAAGCGACAGGTCTCCTCGAACAGCTCGCGATAGGTGACGTTGCGGCCCTCGCCGGGCTCGTCGGCCTCGAAGATCAAGGCGGTGCGGTCGCCGTGTTGACTGAGGTGGCGGTCGAGGCAGTTGACCGACAGATTGAGCCGGCCATCCGCAAACCAGCGGATGCGGAAATCGGCTTCGTCGAACGAGCAGTCGCCGGCCTTGGCCGGAAAATGGTTCCAGGTCAGGCGCCGCGCCTGGTCGAGCCAGAAAGCGGTCGGGTCGGCGTGTTCGAGATCGTGCAGCTCGGCGAGTTCGAGTGGTCCGATCCGGGCCTGGAAATCGTCCGGGACCGGATGGACCGCTGGGGTCAAAGTCCGCGCTCCATGTCGATCACGAAGCGGTAGCGGACGTCGTTCTTGAGCAGACGCTCATAGGCGTCATTGACCTCGCTCATGGCGATGAACTCGCACTCCGGATAAATCGATTTCGCGGCGCAGAAATCGAGCATCTCCTGCGTTTCGGGAATGCCACCAATCGCCGATCCACCGACCGCGCGGTTCCACCAGATGAGGTTGGCGCCGGTGAACCCTGGCATCGGCAACAGCGCGCCGACAATGACCATTCGCCCCGAGCGACCGAGCAGGTGCAGATAGCCGTCGATCTCGTGGCTGACGGGAATGGTGTTGAGGATGAAGTCGAAGCGGGTCGCGGCGGCCTTCATCGCCTCGGCGTCGGTCGAGACGATGACGTCGTGCGCGCCAAGCTCGCGTGCGTCCTTGCCCTTCTCCGGCGTGGTCGTGATCATGGTCACGTGCGCGCCCATCGCCGCGGCCAGCTTGACCCCCATGTGGCCGAGCCCGCCAAGCCCGACGACCGCGACCTTGGTGCCTTCGCCGACTTTGTATTGGCGGAGCGGGGAGTAAGTGGTGATGCCCGCGCACAGCAAAGGCGCGACCTTGGCCACGTCCATGCCGTCGGGGACCTTGAGCACGAAATGATCGCGGACGACGATATGGTCGGTGTAGCCGCCCTTGCTGATCTCGCCCGTGTGGCGGTCGGGGCTGTTGTAGGTCTGGGTGCAGCTTTCGCGGCAGAACACTTCCCAGCCGTCGAGACACTGGTCGCAGGCCATGCAGCTGTCGACCATGCAGCCGACCGCGACGACATCACCGACCTGGTGGCGAGTGACCTCGGGACCGACCGCGGTCACTGTCCCGACGATCTCGTGCCCCGGGATCACCGGGTATTTCGTGCCGTGCCAGTCGTTACGCGCGGTGTGGAGGTCGCTGTGGCAGATGCCGGCGTGGGTAATCCGGATCGCGACATCGTCGGGACGCAGGTCGCGGCGCTCGAATTCGATGGGCTTCAAGGGCTGGTCGGGGGCGTCGGCGCCCCAGCCGCGCGCTGCGGTCGGCATATTCAGGTCTCCTGGTGGCGGATTGCTCGTTCAAGAACGCGCCGCGCCTGAATAAGGTGCGGGCGATCGACCATCCGGCCGCCGATCGAGAGCACCCCGGCATTGGGCTCGGCTTCGAACGCGGCGACGATCGCTTCGGCGTGGGCGATATCGTCGGGCGACGGCGAGAAAGCGGCGTTGATTATCGCGACCTGATCGGGGTGGATGGCGAGCTTCCCGGTAAAGCCCTCGCGCGCGGCCGCCTCGGCCTCGGCGCGAAGGCCATCGGGGTCGCGGAAATCGGCGAACACGCCGTCGACCGGCTGGACCCCCGCGGCGACCGCTCCGGCGAGGGTCAGGCTGCGCGCCATTCGGTAGGTGAAGCTGAGGTCGCCAGCCGCGTCATATTTGGTCGACGCGCCGAGCGCCGCCGACAGATCTTCCGCGCCCCAGCTCATCGCCGCGAGCGGGATTCCGGGCAGGCGATAGCTCATCAGCCCGAACAGGCTCACCGCGGTCTCGGTGACGATGGCGTGAATAGGGATGTTGCCGGTGCGGGCGGCGAGCTCGGCGACGTCCGTGCCGCATTCGGCCTTGGGCAGGACGATGCCGTGGATCGCGGAATTGGCGAGCACGTCGAGATCGTCCTTGTGGAATTCGGACGCGAGCGGGTTCACGCGGACCCATAATTGCGGGGCGGCTTCGGCTTTCAATGCCCGGACAATTGCGCGCGCGGCGGGTTTTTGCGCTGCCGCGACGCTGTCTTCGAGATCGAGGATGACCGCGTCGGCCTCGCTGCCCAGCGCCTTGGCGATCTTGCGCTCGCTGTCGGCGGGCACGAACAGCCAGGAGCGCGGTTGGGTCAATGCGGGCGCTTGAGCAGCAGCGCCGAGCGCTTGAAGGTGCAGACGATCTCGCCGCGCTGATTGGTCGCGCGATGCGCCCAGGTGACGATTCCGGCATTGGGCCGCGATTTGCTTTCGCGCAGGTCGATGACTTCGCTCTCGATGTGCAAGGTGTCGCCGACGAACACCGGCTTGGGGAAGCGCACCTCGTCATAGCCGAGGTTGGCGACGAGGGTGCCGAGCGTGGTCTCGCTGACCGTGATCCCGACCGCGAGGCTGAAGGTGAAGCAGCTGTTGACAATCACCTGGCCGAACTCGGTCTGCTTCGCGGCCTCGGCGTCGAGGTGGAGCGGCTGCGGGTTATGGGTAAGCGTCGTGATGAGGATATTGTCGGTCTCGGTCACCGTGCGCGCGATCGGGTGCGCAATGGTGTCGCCGACTGTCCACTCGTCGAAATAGCGTCCGGGCATGGGTGCCTCCCTATTGAGCGAGCAGCAGCTCGGCAATCGATTCGGTAATCGCCGTGCCGTCGAGCCGGTAAGCGGCGTAGAGGTCGGCGAGGGTGCCGGTCTGGCCGAATTTCTCGACGCCGAGCGGCGCGACGCGTTGGCCGAGGACTCCGCCGATCCAGCTCAATGAGGCGGGGGCGGCGTCGCACAGAGTCACGAGTCCGGCGCCAGGCGCGAGGCGCGAGAGCAGGGTTTCGATGTGGCTCGGTTCGCGGCCGCCGTGCCAGCGCTTCGCCTGCGCCGCGGTCCAGCCGCGATGGAGGAGGTCGGGCGAGGTGACAGAAAGCAGGCCGAGGCCGGGGATGTCGGCGCTCAGTTCCTCCCACGCCGCGAGCGCCTCGGGCATGACCGCACCCATGGCGACGATCGCGACTTCGGCGCCGTCGGCGGGTTCGCGCAGCCAATAGCCGCCGGCGAGTGCGGCTGCTTTCCAATTGTCATCGGAGCGTTCCACCTGGGCGACCGAGCGGGTCGACAGGCGCAGGTAGGTCGACTCGCCATCGGGGTCGTCGATCAGCCGGAACGCCTCCTCCATCATCGCCGCGAGCTCGTCGGCGAAGGCGGGTTCGTAATGGCGCAGGCCGGGCTGGCCGAGTGCGATGAGGGGCGGGTTGATCGACTGATGCGCGCCGCCTTCGGGGCCGAGCGTGATCCCGCTCGGGGTGGCGACGAGCAGGAAGCGCGCGTCCTGGTAGCAGGCGTAGTTCAATGCATCGAGGCCGCGGGCGATAAACGGGTCGTAGAGCGTGCCGATCGGGAACAGCCGGGTGCCGAACATGTCGCCCGCAAGCCCTGCCGCGGCGAGCATCAGAAAGAGGTTGTTCTCGGCGATCCCGAGCTCGATATGCTGGCCCTTATTGTGCGACGCCCATTTTTGTGCAGATGCAATCTTTGCCTCACCGAAGACATCGCGCTGGCCCTCGCGGCGATAGAGTCCGCGTTGGTTTACAAAGGCCCCGAGGTTGGTCGAAATGGTGACGTCGGGCGAGGTGGTGAGGATGCGATCGGGCAGGTCGCCGCCGGCGCGGCTGAGGTCGTTGAGGATGCGGCCGAACGCGGCCTGGGTCGATTGCTCGTCGCCCGATGGCGCGGGAATCGCGGGGATCGCGACGGTGTGGAATTTGCGCTCGCGCTTGTCGCGGGCGATTTTGCAGCGCTCGATCAGCGCCTCGACTCCGGGCCGGACATTGCCGCCAAGACCCTCGAGCAGCTCCCATTCCTGGCCTTCGCGAACCCCGACGGAATCGCGCAGCGCGGCCATTTGCGTCGGGTTCATCAGTCCCGAATGATTGTCCTTGTGCCCCGCGAACGGAAGGCCGTGGCCCTTGATCGTCCAGGCGATGAACAGGGTCGGGGTGTCGTCGCGGGAAGCGTCGTCGAACGCCTCAACGAGCGAATCCATACAATGCCCGCCGAGGTCGCTGAACAGGTCGAGCAACGCGGCATCGTCATTGGCCTTGAGGAAGGCCGCCGCCTTCTTGCCGAGGTCGGCCTCGATCCGCTTCCTTATTTCCGCGCCGCCCTGATAGTGGAGCGCACTGAGGTCGGCATTGGGGAGGCCGTCGAACCAGGCCTTGAGCGCCGCGTCGCGGGCCAGCGCGGCGGCGAGCTTCTTGCCATATTTAAGCTCGACCACGCGCCAGCCGCAGGCGCGGAAAATCTCGTCGAAGCGCTCGAACATCTTGTCGGCGCTGACCGCGTCGAGGCTCTGGCGGTTATAGTCGAGCACCCACCACAGATTGCGGACGTCGTGCTTCACGCCCTCGATCAGCGCCTCGTAAATATTGCCCTCGTCGAGCTCGGCGTCGCCGACCAAAGCGACGAAGCGGCCGCGGTCGGCCTCGTCCATCCAGCCGTGGCCGGTGAGGTAATCCTGGATGAGGCTGGAAAAGAGCGTGATCGCGACTCCGAGGCCGACCGAGCCAGTGGAGAAATCCACGGGAATCGAGTCCTTGGTCCGGCTGGGATAGCTTTGCGCGCCGCCGAAGCCGCGGAAATTCTCGAGCGCCTCGCGGCTCTGGGTGCCGAGCAGATAATGGATGGCATGGAGCACCGGCCCGGCGTGCGGCTTGACCGCGACCCGATCGTTGCCATCGAGCGCATGGAAATAAAGCGCGGCCATGATCGCGGTCATCGACGCCGACGACGCCTGGTGCCCGCCCACCTTGAGCCCGTCCTCGCTTTCGCGGACATGGTTGGCGTGGTGGATCGTCCACGCCGAAAGAAAGCGCAGCCGCTCCTCGATCGCTTTGAGGGCAGCGATGTCGGGGGCGACTTGCTTGAGCATTGCGCCGCCCTAGCGGTCCGCCGTGGGCCGGAAAAGGCCGAAGGTGGATTTCACCGCGAACGCCAATTCTGCTAAACGGCTTCGTAGTTGCACGGCAGCAGGAGGGGTGCTCGCCATGGCCACGATTTCGGTTTCTGCCGCACCGCCGGATGTACTTTTGGGAACGCCGCGCGCGCACGCGCTCGACCGCTGGATCTTCGTCGTCATGGCGGCGTGGTTCATCCTTGTCACGCTGACCGGCTTCATCCCGGATTCGCTGATGAAGATTGAGATGATCCGGGTAGGAGCGCGGCCGCCGTTTCCGCTGGTGCTGCACATGCATGCCGTACTGATGGGATCGTTCCTGTTGTTCCTGTTGTCGCAGACCTGGCTGGTCGCGACGGGGCGGATCGCGCTCCACCGCAAGGTCGGGCCGATCGGCGGGGCCATTGCCATTGCCCTGGTCGTCGTCGGCCTGGTGCTCGTGCCGACCAATTATTGGGCAGTGTGGGGGGCCGCGCATTTCGGTCCGCCATTGGTGCGGGAAGATATGTCGGGATTCCTTCCAATTCTGGACGACATTGCGTTGCTACAACTGAGGATCGGAATTCTGTTCCCGATCCTGTTATTCCTTGGCCTGCGGGCGCGCGAGGGCGATTCCGGGTTTCACAAACGGATGATGATCATGGCGCCGGCGGTGGCGCTGCCCGCGGCGTTCGACCGGATCAGCTGGATTCCAGGCACGATGCCGGTGAGCCCGCTCTCGCCCGACCTTTATGTCCTTGTCGCGATCGCGCCGATGTTCGCGTGGGACGTCATCCGCAACCGCCGCATCCACCGCGCCTATCTGGTCTTTCTTGCCGTTGCGCTACCCTTCACCATTCTTGTCCATACGCTGTGGGACACGCCCTGGTGGCATAGGGCGGTGCCGAAGATCATGGGGGTCTAGGCCGCCTCCGCCTGGCTGCGCGCATCGTCGAAGCGCGCCTGGGCGGAGTGGATCGCGGCGACATTGTCCATTGCCCACGTAGCGAGTCCGCAGATCGGCTTCTGCAGCGATTGGCCGAGCTCGGTCAGCTCGTAATCGACGCGCGGTGGAATGCTTGGGGTGACGGTGCGGTTGACCAGCCCGTCGCGCTCGAGATTGCGCAGGGTCAGCGTCAGCATGCGCTGCGACACGCTCGGGATTTCGCGGCGCAATTCGTTGAACCGGCGCGGGCCTTCGCCCAAAGTCTGCACCACCAGCACCGTCCATTTGTCGCCGATCCGCGAAAGCAAGGTGCTGATCACCCGGCACACGGGGTTGGTCGGGTCCTTCATAGGTTCTCTCCATGTGCCCGAGCACAGATTTGTGTCCGGGCCACAAAAAAGTGCGTTCTTGCGAGCGCTTCGTCTGTGGTTACTTAGGGTGCCTCGGTATCAAATACACCCTCAGGAGGCAATAGTGACCATACTCCATCTCGACAGCAGCATCACCGGCGAGAACAGCGCGAGCCGGGCGATCAGCCGCTCGATCGTCGACCGCTTGCGCGCCGGCCGGCCCGGTGATCAAGTCGTCACCCGTGACCTGGTGTCGGAGCCTCTTCCCCACCTCACGCTCGACGCCTTCGCCGACAGCTCGGTGCTCGACGAATTCCTCGCTGCGGACACGGTGGTGATCGGCGCACCGATGTACAATTTCACGCTTCCGACCCAGCTCAAGACGTGGCTCGACCGGATCCTCGTTGCCGGGCGCACCTTTCGCTACACCGAAGCCGGGCCCGAGGGGCTTGCCGGCGGGAAGCGCGTGATCGTCGCACTCGCCCGCGGCGGGATTTACGACACCGGGTCGCCCGCGTCCGCGCTCGAACATCTCGAAACCTATTTGCGCGGGGTGTTCAACTTCATTGGCATCGAGCCCGAGTTCGTCGCCGCCGACGGGCTCAACTTCGGCCCCGAGCAGCGCGAACAGTCAATTGCCCAGGCGATCGGCGAAACCGTCCGGCTGGCTGCCTGACCCGCGCCGCGACCGCCCCGGCGCAAATTCCGCCGGATCGACCGCCGCCGGTCATGTGGCGGTCATGTCGGCGGTCCATCACCAGCGCACAGCGAAGGAGCGCCACTATGTTCGTTTCCGATCAACCGCAGCCGTACCAACGCGAGCAGCAGCTCGATTATTGGCTCCGCCGGGCCGAGCAGGAATCGATCGCCGCGATTCGTTCGCTGAGCAGCGTCGCCGCGCAGCGCCACGACACGATGGCGCTCGCTTACACAACGATGGCAATGAGCCTGATGGACGAGCAACCGACATCGTGATCGGGGCGTCGACCTGCTCCGTCGCAGCACGAAGAAAACTATTGTCTAGTCTATAACTAGGGTATAGACTAAGCATCTGGTCGGCACATTCCCCTGTTGCTCGGCCAGTGGGGGCAGGTCCCGTGAGCACGCGCCTGCCCCCACTTCCCTAGAAAGACAGTATTCCTGTTTGAATCGGGACGCACGGCCCGCCGATGCGGACCTGGCCCCCGCCGACGGTAGCGACGATGTCGCTGCGCCGGCCCATCTCAACCCCTTGCGTGATTTCATAGCGGCGGTCGCGGTCCGGCCCGTCGAACGTGGCGAGATAAGCGGCGAGCGCGGCCGCGGCGCTGCCGGTGGCCGGGTCCTCGGGGATGTTGCTCAACGGCGCGAACATGCGGGTGCGGATTCGCGACGGGTCCGCCGCGTCGCGCACATACAAATGGAGCGAGAAGAAATCGTCGACCGGGCGGTAGCGCGCATTGGCTGCGGTAAAGGCATGGGCGGCGGGCCTGGCGCTGGCGAGGGCCTCGAGCGAAACCAGCTCCGCGGTGGCGAATGGCAGTCCGACCGAAACGAAGCGTGGCGGGTGCGTTGCAGTGGCGATCGCGGCGGCATCCAGCGAAGCGCAGGCGGCGATGGTTTGGACGTCGATCTCATCGCCGAGCGAAAGCGGCTTGGGCGCGGCGATCGCGGTCCGCAGCCCGCCGCCCGAGCGGTCGACGAAACAGTTCACGGCCCCCGCTTTCTCGTCGAACACGAAATGATCCCCGGCTTCGCGCCCGAAAATCCCGCCTTGGGTGGCGACGTGGAAGGCGGCGCCGACATTCGGGTGGCCGGCAAAGGGCAGTTCATTGACCGGGGTGAAAATGCGCACCGTCGCGATCGCCTCGCTACCCTCGGGCGGAGGGAGGAAAAAGACCGTTTCAGACAGGTTGAACTCGGTCGCGATGGCCTGCATCGCCGCGCCGTCGAGCCCGCGCGCGTCGGGAAAGAGCGCCAGCGGATTGCCCCCAAACGGACGGTCGGTGAACACGTCGAGCGTAAGGAATTCCAACCTCATTCGTGCGCTCCGATGCGATAGTCAGAAATCTGCACCTCGGCGCCATAAGAGGCGAAGTCGCCATCGGCGCGGCGACGGCGGAACTCGCCCCAGTGGACCGGGCGGTAGTGTGGCGTCTCCGTCGCCAACGGCGCGATCACCGCCGCATGCGCGGGGTTGAAAAAGAAGGGGATCGAGGTGCGATCGCGATTGGTCATCGCCTCGACCCGGTGCAGCGGCGCGCGATAAAGATCGTTCGACCACAGCTGCACCATGTCGCCGATGTTGATGGTCAGCGCGCCGGCGATCGGGGGCACGCCGTACCAGCGGCCGTCGCGATAGACCTGCAGACCCGCGACCTCGTCCTGAAGCAGCACCGTGAGCGTTCCTGAATCGGTATGGTGATGGACCCCGAGGCCCGCGGCTTCGTCCGCCTCGCCAGCGAGCGGGTCCTCGACCGGATAGAAGTTCAGCCTCAGGAAACTGGTGTCCGACCGCGCGCTGGCAGCCTCGATCGCGGCGCGGTCGCCGAGGCTGTCGCCAATCAGCAGCGTGAGCCGCATCGCCAGCCGATTGACCGCCCCGAAATACTCGCGGACGACCGCGGTGAAATCGGCCGGCTGCGCGGGCAGGCGGGTCGCGCCGACG
>JANNDN010000116.1:0-8172 GCA_031387795.1 Sphingomonas sp. | reverse complement strand
ACGGATGGTGCCGGGCCTCGCCGAGCGGCTCGACGGTCATTTCGAGTTCGGCCCCGTCGAGTTCGAGCGCGAGCTCGATTCGCACCTCGGCTCAGCCTTCAGCCTCGAGCCGGTGCTGACCCTGAGCGCTTTCTTCCGAGTCCACAACCGCGACGACTAGATCCCCAACCTTTATTTCGTCGGCGCCGGGACCCACCCCGGGGCCGGCATTCCAGGCGTCGTCGGGAGCGCCAAGGCGACCGCGAAGCTGATCATCGAGGATTTCGCCAGGTGACCCGCGAGGAGATCGTCGCCGGCGCGCGCGACGCCATCCAGCAAGGGTCCAAGTCGTTCCGCGCCGCCAGCCGGCTGTTCGACCCGCTGACCCGCGAGCGGGCGTGGCTGCTCTATTGCTGGTGCCGTTATTGTGACGACGTCGCGGACGGGCAGACCTTCGGTTTCGGCCGCGGGGAGCGTGGCAACGTCGAAGTTCTCCGCGACGAGACGATGCGCGCGGCCGGCGGGGAAGAACTTCCCGAACTGCCGTTCCGCGCTTTGACCCAGTTGATGTCCGAACGCCCGATCCCGGTCCGCTTCATCGAGGACCATTTGGAAGGTTTTTCGCTCGACGAGGCCGAATGGCGGCCGCGGACCAGCGAGGACCTGATCCGATATTGCTATCACGTCGCCGGCGCGGTCGGGTGCATGATGGCGATCGTCATGGGCGTACCCGCGGACGACGAAGAGACGCTGGCGCGCGCTGCGGACCTCGGTATTGCCTTCCAGCTGTCCAACATCGCGCGTGACATCCGCGAGGATGCCGAGGCCGGCCGCTGCTATTTGCCCCTCGACTGGCTGACCGAATTCGGGGTCGATCAGTCGGACCTGCTCGAGCCCGCCAACCGGCCCGCGCTGACGGCGATGGTCCAACGGCTCGTCGACAGCGCGCAATTTCACGAGAATGAGTCGCGCCGCGGAGTCGCTTATTTGCCGTTCCGGTCGCGGCTGGCGGTGCTCACCGCGCTGCGCATTTATGGCGAGATCGGTCGCCGCGTCGTTCGCTTGGGCCCCGCCGCCTGGGACGGGCGGGTGACGGTCGGCAAGGTCAGGAAATTTGCGTTCGTGGTCCCGAGCTTCGCGGAAGCGCTGGTGGCTCAGAAACGCTGAAGTCCCCCAGCCCGCGGTCAGTCCCGCAAAGCCGGTCCCAGAAGCGGAAATACAGCCCGAAATTGCACAGATACTTCTCGTGATGGCGCTGGTGATGGCTGGCGGTGATCAGCCAGTGCCCAAGCGGTCCGCGCACCAGCCAGCGCGGAAATAGCTCCCACCCCATATGATTGGTGACGCCCATCACAGTCATCACCGTCAGGACGGCCAGCAGCGCGCCGTAATGGATCGGGATCAACAGCACGAGCGCGGGGATCAGCACCGCTCCGGTAACCGATTCCCACGGGTGGAAGCTCATCGCGGTCCACGCGGTCGGATCGCGGCTGGCGTGATGAACCGCGTGCATCCTCTTGTAGATCGCCGGCCGGTGCATCCAGCGATGGGTCCAGTAGAACCAGCTGTCGTGGAGGAAGAGGTAGACCAGTACCGACGCGGGCAGCCACCACAGCGGAAAATCGCTCACATTCGAGTAGATCCGGGTCCACCCGCGCTCCTGCCACCCCCAAGCCAGCAGCCCTGCGGGCGCGCCATAAATGAAGGCGCTCGCCAGCGACCAGCCGATTTCCTTGCGGATTTGTGCCGATCGCCCGGCATAAAGATGCGGAAAGCGCCGCCGGGTCAGCCACGCGAAACCGCCGCTCACCGCCAGATAGCGCCCGCCGACGATCACAGTCATCGCCAGCGCGGACAGGATCAGCCCCTCGGCCATCACGCTGCCCGGGGCGGCCGGATCGATCCCTCGGCGTTCTCCCCCAACTGCCGCTTGAGCACGTCGGCGCGCGGCGCCCACAGGAAGCCGAAGCTGACCGATCCGTACTTGCTCTGGGTCGCGTGGTGGAGCCGGTGCGCCTGGACGATCCGCTTCATATAGGTCGAGCGTGCGACATAGCGGTGGGCGATGCGCTGATGGACGATGACGTCGTGGAAGCCGAAATAAATGGCTCCGTAGGCGGCGATCCCCGCGCCGACCCAGATCGCCCAGCTCCCCCAATCGAGGTTAACCCCGCCATAGAGGAGCACGATCGACGGCACCGCGAAGATCAGGGCGTAGAGGTCATTGGCTTCGAACCGGCCGAAACGCTCGCGGTGATGGCTGGCGTGGAGAAACCAGCCGGGTCCGTGCATGACCCAGCGGTGAGTCGCGTAGGCGACCCCCTCCATGACCAAAATTGTCGCGATAAACAGCAGGATGCCGGTGAACATGCGCCGCTTATAGACCTTTCGCCGGTCCTTCCAAATGGCCTTTCGACGGTTCTCCCCGCTGCTCAGGTGCGGTCGTAGACATATTCGAGGATCACGCCCTGATCCTCGAGCACCTTTAGCAGCTGGGGCACCATGTCGTCGCCCAGCGGCACGTCGGTGACGTAAATGGCAACGACCAGATCGCGGCCGCTCTTGCCCGTCATGTATCCGGCGAGGCCGCGGGTCATGATGAGCGCGCGCTGGTTCATCATATCCCCGGCGACGGTCGTCCCCGACTTCAGGAACGCCTTGCCGGCGATCCTGCTGGAGGCGGGAACCGTGTCCTTCTCCGACCCGTCGACGCCGAGGATCGGAAGCGCGTGGTGATAGGGCTTGGAATCTCGGCTCTTGGCCTCGTCGCGAAGCAAGGTGGTGATCGTTCGCGGGCTGAACAGATCGGTATATTCGTTACCGCGCCCGTCGCTGAGCGAGACAAGCCCGGGATCGATGCCGCGCTTCTTCACGAAGTCGCGGATCGCGGTCAGCCCATCGTCGAAACTCGTCTCGCTGCGCTTCAACGCGAGCAGGAAGACCAGCAAATCGGCGTGCTGGTTATGGCTGACCTTGAAGATCAGCTTGATGTTCTCGGAAAATGGCGGGGAGACCAGCTTCGCGACTTCGGCGTCGGCGCGATAGCTGCCCTTGGGCGGCAGCGCGGCGTCGGGATTGGGGCCGAGCGGATTGGCGTCGACCGCGACCCCGTGCCGCTTGAGCGCCTCGATCAGCAGCGTCCGGGCGAAAGCCGGGGGATCGGTCACCTGGTGTGCCTGGACCAGCGGCTCGCGACCCGCGGGGATATTGCCGGTGACCGAGATCACGCCGGGCCTTGGCGACGCGACCGCGACGGTCATGGGCTGGTCGGCGGCGACGGTGGTGACGTCGGACTCGACCGTGAAGGCGGCGGTCAGCGGCCGCGACACGACCGTGGCTTTTCGACCGGCGGTGCCGGGAGTGACCGTCAGGTCGATGAGGTTGTCGTTGATCCACACCGGCGAGACGACATAGCCGTCCTTTTCCATCGCCGGGAACAGGCGGGCGTCGATGATAACATCGCCGGCGACCCGGCGGATGCCCGAGGCCGCGACCTGCTTCGCCAAATCGTCGAGTCCGGCGAGCGGATTTTCGGGCGTGAGCGTCGCAAGCGGCAGCGCGACGGCGTAGATATGGTCGATAGACGTGTACGCGATCGTTCCTTGCGGAGTGGTGCGGCCACCCATGGTCGGATCGGCGCTCGCGACCATGACGAGGTTGCCGGCGATGGTTCCCGCGCGATCGACCGAACCGGTCCGGTAGATCGGGGTCGTGAACCGATAGTCGGGGCCGTAAGCGTCGAGCGCCGCCGCGCCGGGCCACAGCTTGGTGGTCGAGGCGGCAAGGAAGCGCTGGTCTCCGTTCCAGTCAAACAGCACTTCCCCGGTCTTGAGGTCGGCGACGTGAAGGCCCCATCGCGCGTTGCGATATTTGGCTTCGTCGACGACCTTGCGCGCTTCCGCGGGAATATTCGGGACTGCTGCCGAGACCGGACCCGCAATCAGCATCGACCCGCCGATGATCGCTGTGAGCCAATTGCCGAGCTTTGAACTCATTTGAGCCTCCCCATCATCACCCCATGCCCGGAATCGCGAGCCTGCGCTCGAGCCGCCGGGCGATGAGCACGACCACCGACACCAGCAGCAGATAGACGAGCGCGGTGAACGCATAGGTCTTGAAGAACAGGAAGGTGCGCGACGCCACCTCCTGCATCTGCGCGAAAAACTCGATGTACTGAATGAGAAAGACGATCGAGCTGTCCTTGATGTTCTGGATCGCCTGATTGGTGAGCGACGGCACCGACATGCGCAGCGATTGCGGCGCGGTGATCAGCCGGAACACCTGGAACGGTGAAAAGCCCTGCGCGCGCGCCGATTGCAGCTCGGCCTGGTCGAGACCCTTGTAGGCGATGGTCAGGTAGCGCGCGTTATAGGCCGACACGTTGAGCGTGAAGCCGAGCACCGCGATCACGAACGGCGACCAGGTCACGCCGAGGTTAGGCAGGCCGTAATAAAGCAGGAACAGGAAGACGATCAGCGGCGTCCCGATGAACAAGGAGATGTAGCTTTGGGTGACGAAGCGGACGATCCTGTTCTGGTGCAGCGCCAGCCCGAACACGCCGACTCCGCCGATCAGCCCCGTCGCCGTAATCGTCACCGACAACAGGATGGTGTCGCGAAGGCCTCGGGCGATCTGTGGCCAATAGCTGACCAAATCGGCGAAAAAAGGGAAGTCGTCGAGCGGCATCCTAGCCTTCGCCGCCGAAAAATTCGCCGATGACGGGATCGGATTCGCGGTCGAGCAAATTTTCGACGCGATCCTCGGCGTAAACCTTGCCGTGGTCGAGAAACACCACCCGGTCGGAGATATAGCGCGCCAGGGACAGATCGTGGGTGACGCACAGGATCGTGACCTTGTCGAGGTAGAGGCGGTTGATCAGGGTCACCACTTCGCGGACCATGATCGGGTCGAGCGCCGAGGTCGGCTCGTCGAAGAACAGCACCTTGGGATCCATCGCCAGCGCGCGGGCGATTGCCACCCGCTGGCTTTGTCCGCCCGACAGCGCGGCTGGATAAGCCCCGGCCTTTTCGGCCATGTCCATGCGGTCGAGTTCGTGGAGCGCGCGTTCCTCCGCCGCGCGCTTCGGAATGCCCTTCAGCCGGCGCAGCGCGAGCGTCACATTGTCGAGCACCGACATGTGGCGGTAGAGCGCGAAATTCTGGAACACGAAGCCGATCCGGCTGCGCAGCGCGCGGACGTCGACTCCAGGCCGCGTGACATCCTCGCCGTCGAACCAGATCTCGCCCGAGGTCGGTTCGATCAGCCGATTGAGGCACCTGAGCAAAGTCGACTTGCCGCACCCCGACGGGCCCATGATGACCTTGGCGTCGCCCTCCTCGAGCACGAAACTGACGCCGTCGAGCACGGTCCGGTCACCGAAGGTTTTCACGAGATTTTTGACTTCGAGAAGGGCCATATCGTGGGTCTTACTCCTGCGCGAAGCCGGGGACGCTGTAATGCTTCTCGATCAAGCGAACGACGACCAGCATCAGGCGATAAATGGCGAAATAGAGCAGGCCGAGCGCGGCATAGATTTCGATCCCTCGCATGCTCGTGGCGACC
This sequence comes from Sphingomonas sp., assembly GCA_031387795.1. Lineage (GTDB taxonomy): Bacteria > Pseudomonadota > Alphaproteobacteria > Sphingomonadales > Sphingomonadaceae > Sphingomicrobium. Next base: position 2,631 of record JANNDN010000116.1, on the reverse strand, counting down.
AGCGCCATCGCCTGTTTGGTGATCTCGGCGATGCCGACGGTGTAGGCAAAGGGCGAGAATTTGATCACCGTGGTCAGCTCGTTGACCATGCCCGGCACCGCGAACCGCAGCATCTGCGGCAGCTTGATCAGCCGCAGAGTCTGGAACCGGCTGAAACCCATCGATTGCGCGGCGAGCACCTCGTTCGAATTGACCGTCGCGAGTGCGCCGCGGAACACCTCCGACAGATAAGCGCCGGTAATCAGCCCCAGGCTGAGCATCATCGCGGCCAGCGGCGGCACGTCGATCCCGATCCCGGGCAGCCCAAAGAACACCAGGAATAGCAGCACCAGCATCGGGATGCCGCGCAGCACATAAACGATGGTCGACAGTATGCCAGACAGCCACGGACCGCCGGATTCGCGCGCGATGGCGATGCCGAGACCGACCACCAGGCCGGTCCCGGCACACGCCAGCGTCACGAGCAATGTGTAACCGGCGCCATTGAGCAGCGTCAGCAGGATGTCGAAGAATGTCACGCCGCTTTATCCGGCGCGATTACTTCATCCACTTGTCGATGATCGCCTGCTTCTTTTCCGGCCCCAGTTCGTCGAGATATTTGTCGAAGTCGGCGCGCAAGGCCGAACCCTTGGGGAAAGCGAAACCGAAGCGATCGAACCCGGTGAACACATAGCTGTCCTGGATCGGGAGTTTCTTGGCATAGACCGAGGCCACCGTGCCATCGAGGAAAGCGAGGTCGACCTGGCCGTTCTGAAGGTCGGTCAGAACCTCGTTATAGCTCGGGTAGAGCTTGACCTGGTCGGTCTTGTAAATGCCCTTGGGCTCGAGGTCGGTCTTGATGAAATCCATGTACGCCATGCCGCGCGGAAAGCCGATCGAGTAATTCTTGAGCGTGTCGAGATTGTCGAGCTTGATGTTGCGGCTCTTGAGGCTGACCAGGTTCCACGTATTGTCCATGTAGGGCTTGGAGAAATCCATCACCTTCTGGCGCGGCTCGGTGATCGAGATGCCGGAGAAAGCGACATCGGCTTTCTTGCTGACGATCGCGCCGAGCATTCCCTGCCAGTCGTAAGCGGTGACGTTGAGAGTGCAGCCGCGGGCTTTGCAATAGCCCTCGAACAGATCGTAATCGAGGCCCTTGGTCTGGCCGTTTTCCTCGAACAGATTGGGCGGCGAGGCCGGGCTGACGGCGACATTGATGACCTTGGGCGCGCCGGCGGCTTCGTCCTTCTTTCCGCAGGCTGCGGTGGCGATCAACGATAGGCTCAGCACGAACGAAGCAAGCAGTTTCAGGCGTCTCATCTCGGTGTCCCCCTGTTGGAAAGAAATGGCGGCGTGAACGGAAAGAAGTCGTCGAGACCGGCCTGATCGAGCGCATCGCGAACGGCCTCGCCGCCATTCGTGAAATCGAGCGCCCGCTCGCCATGCTTGAGCGACCGGGCAAGCCGAAGGACGGCGCGAATGCCCCCGAAGTTGACGAAATCGAGCTGGTCGAGGTCGATCGTGACGGCCTTGGTTCCGGCCTGCAGGCGCTGTTCGAGCGCAGCGGCGAAGCTGTCGCCGTCGGCCGCTTCCATCCGCCCCCGCGGCCGGGCGATCAGCCGCTCCCCTTGTTCCAGAAACTCTGTCTGCATGACGTGACTCGGCCCTGCGTTTCGATCGTCATGCCGTATTGCTTGCAGGGATGCGAGCGTAAAGACGATTGCACGGTGTCCAGCGGCCGCGCGCTAACCGCGAACCGCAAGACCGAGCCAGAACGTGCGCGCCTGCGATCGTTCGCGCGCGCTCGCCGAGAAGCCGGTGATGACATTGGCCCCGAACAGGTTTTCGACCGCGCCGGTGATCGCAAGACGCCGATTGAGCGGCCATTGCGCCGATCCATCGAGGGTCAGGGCCCCCCGCAGGCGCTGACTGTTGAGGTCGTCGTCGAAGCGCGCCCCCTCGTAGCGCAGACTGAGCGCGGCCCATTTGTCCTGGGACCCGCTCCACCCCGCGCGCGCCACCGCGACGATGGCCGGAATTTGCGCGGGGCGCTTGCCGTCCAGCGCGGGCGCGGTCGAGCCGCCATCCACCCGGGCGCGGACCAGGCTGGCCGAAACACCCGCGCTCCACGGTCCGCTGCTCCAGTCCGCCGTCAGCTCGGCTCCGGCCGTCTCGATCGCGCGGACATTGCGGCGCTGCGAATAGGTCCCGCCGGCAGCGACGAAGCCGACGCCTGGAAACACGCCCGGCCCCGGCCCCAAAGTCACGTTGGCGATCGCGTCAGACAGGCGGTTGGCGAACAGGCTGGCCTTGACCTCGAACCCCTCGGCGGGCCGCAACGCGGCACCGATTTCGCCGCCAAACAGCCGTTCGGGATCGAGCGCGGCATTTGCGGCGACCGCATCGGGACCAACTCTGAACGGGCGATAGAGTTCGTTCAATGTCGGCAACCGCCAGCCGCGACTGGCCGCAGCCTCGATCGTCACCGGCCCGCTGATATGCGCGAGCGCTACGCGCCCGCTTGGCTGCCACCCGTGGCGGCTCGGAAAGTCGGCGTCGGTCAGGATCGCCCCGCCGATCTGCGCCTCGCGAATCCGTCCGTCGCTCAACCCCCAGCGGTCGATTCGCCCATCGAGACTCACGCGCCAT
>JANNDN010000086.1:0-4030 GCA_031387795.1 Sphingomonas sp. | reverse complement strand
GCTCGAAGACCAACGCAACTGGGTTGCGTGGGAGCTTGCTGGGAAGGGAACGCCGCCGGGATCCTATTTGCTCGCCTGCTTCGGCTTCGTCACGATCATGCTGACCGGAATTCAGTCGTCCTACTCGCTGCCGGCCTGGGCGGGCTTTGCGCTCGCCATTGTCTGGGGGATTTCGAACCGCCAATATCCGGCGGAGGACGACGCGCATCTCTAACGTCCGATTTTCACCCGAAGCGGTCATTGCAAAATAGGATTTCGGCTGACATGCGCTATCGCCCATGCTCCCTGACACCGACGGCCCGATGCGATGGTTTTGATTTCGGCACCGTCACCGTGAACATTGGGAACATTGGGGCCGGTTTCACCCACGAGACGCGGCATGGCTGACCCGCATTTCTGGACTGCCTCCGACGGGGCCAAGCTCGCCTGGCACGAGATTGGCGATGGACGGCCGGTGATCCTGCTCCACGGACTGTTCTCGAGTGCCGAAGTCAATTGGATCAAGTTCGGCAATGCGGCGCGGATCGCGGCGGCGGGGTTTCGGGTGATCATGCCCGACCACCGCGTCCACGGGGCGAGCGGCAAGCCGCATGAACCGGCTTGCTATCCGCCCGCGATCCTCGCCCGCGATGTGGCCGGGCTGATCGCGCATCTGGGCCTTGAGGACTATGACCTCGGCGGCTTTTCGCTTGGCGCGCGGACGGTGATCCAGGCGGTGGGGGAGGGGCTTGCGCCGCGGCGCGCGATCCTCGCCGGCATGGGGCTTCAGGGTCTGCTCGAATGGCAGCGGCGGCAGCAATTCTTCATCGACGCCATCGACCTTGCGGACAGCGTCAGCCGCGGCGATCCGCACTGGATGGCGATCCAGTTCATGAAGACGATGAAAATCGACCGCGTCGCGGCGCGGCTGCTGCTGCAAAGCTATGGCGATGTCGACACCAACTGGTTCGATGCGTTCGCGATGCCGACTTTGGTGCTGATTGGCGCGGAGGACGAGGACAATGGCTCGGCCCGCGATCTCGCCGAGCGATTGCCCGACGCCACCTACGCCGAGATTCCGGGCACCCACATGAGCTGCGTGACCAAGCCCGAAATGGGCGAGGCGATCGCCGAATTCCTTGCCGACTGAGTGCTTTGGGGGTTAGGGGACGCGCGCAATTCGCCCAAATATGAGGAACCCCTGTCGATGAAGCTGCTTGTAACAGTGTCCCTTGCCGCTCTCGCTCTCGCCGGCTGTGCCACCACCGGCACGCCCGCTGCTCCCATCGCCGCCATCGATCCGATGCCGAGTGTGCCCGCCGCTCCGGCGCTGACCGCCGACGACGCGCGCGCCTTTCTGGCCGCGGTCGAAAAGGATCTGTTCGATTATGCGGTCGAATCGAGCCAGGTGAACTGGGTCAACGCGACCTACATTACCGAGGACACCGATGCGCTGGCCGCGAAGATCAATGCGGTCGGCACCGAAAAGACCGTCAAATATGCGCTCGAGGCGGCCAAATATGCGAGCCTCCCGGGGCTCGATTACGACACCAAACGCAAGCTCGACATCTTGCGCAACGGGCTCATCCTGCCCGCTCCGACCACGCCTGGCGCAGCGACCGAACTCAACGAGATCGCGACCAAGCTCCAGTCCGATTATGGCAAGGGCAAGGGCACTCTGAACGGCAAGCCGATCAGCGGCAGCGAGATCGAGACCGAGATGGGCAATCTCAAGCGCTCGCCCGCCGAACTCAAGGAAATGTGGGTCAGCTGGCACGACAATGTCGGCGCTCCGATGAAGAGCGATTACGAGCGCATGGTCGGCATTTCGAACGCTGGCGCCAAGGAACTCGGCTTCAACGATGTCGGCGCGATGTGGCGCTCGTCCTATGACATGCCGCCCGAAGAGTTCGCGCAGGAAACCGAGCGGCTGTGGCAGGAAGTGAAGCCGCTCTACATGGCGCTCCACACTTATGTCCGCGGTCAGCTCAACAAGAAATACGGCAATGCCATCCAGCCCGCCAACGGCCCGATCCGCGCCGATCTGCTCGGCAATATGTGGGCGCAGTCCTGGGCCAACATCTATCCGCTCGTCGCGCCCAAGGGCGCGGGCGACGTCGGCTATGATTTGACCGCGCTGATCGCCAAGAAAAAGCTCGATGAAGTCGGCATGGTCAAGGTCGGCGAGGGCTTCTTCAGCTCACTGGGTTTCGCCCCGCTGCCCGCGACCTTCTGGTCCCGCTCGATGTTCCTCAAGCCCAAGGATCACGAGGCGGTGTGCCACGCCTCGGCCTGGGACATCGATCAGAAAGACGATTTGCGGATCAAGATGTGCATCAACCGCGACGCCGAAGATTTCAGCGTCATCCACCACGAGCTCGGCCACAATTACTACCAGCGCGCGTACAAGAATCAGCCGTTCATCTATCTCAACGGCGCCAATGACGGCTTCCACGAAGCGATCGGCGATGCCGTCGCTCTATCGATCACGCCCGAATATCTGGTCCAGATCGGCCTGATGGACCGCAAGGACGTGCCCAGCGCGGACAAGGACATCGGTCTGCTGTTGCGACAGGCTCTGGACAAGGTTCCCGGCCTGCCGTGGACGGTGCTGGTCGACCGCTATCGCTGGGGCATTTTCGACGGCACCGTCGCGCCCGCCGATTACAACAACGCCTGGACCAAGATCCGCCGCGACTATCAGGGGATCGTCCCGCCGGCCGAGCGGCCCGCGGACGGGTTCGATGCCGGCGCCAAATATCATGTCCCCGCGAGCGTGCCCTACACGCGCTATTTCCTCGCGCGGATTCTCCAGTTCCAATTCTACAAGACCGCGTGCGACCAGGCGGGGTGGAAGGGGCCGCTGCACCGCTGCAGCTTCTACGGCAACAAGGAGGTCGGAACCCGGCTCAATGCGATGCTCGAAATGGGTGCGTCGAAGCCATGGCCCGACGCGCTCGAGGCGTTCACCGGCTCGCGCCAGATGTCGGGCGCGGCGCTGGTCGAATATTTCGCGCCGTTGAAGGCGTGGCTCGACGAGCAGAACAAGGGCAAGACCGAAGGCTGGTGAGCCTGCAAAAAAAGGGCGCCCCGCGGGGCGCCCTTTTCCGTTTGCGGTTTGGGGCCGATCAATAAGAGATCGCGCCGGCCTTGAGTTCGCTTTCGATGGTCGGATCGAGCGGACGCTGCGGTTGGCGCCCGGTTTCCTTGAGCGTTAGCGCTTCCTCGGCGATGCGGCTTTGCTCGGTGCTGACCTCATCCTCGTCGGCCAGCAGGAAGCCGGCTTTCTCCTTGAACGTTCGGGCGCCCTGCTCGGCGAGGTCGCGAGCATCGGCGATGCCGGTCTTGATCTTGCCCGACAGATCGTCGCCGATCTCCGCCAGACTCTTGTCGCTGCGGCGGAAGAAATAGGCGCCGGCAATGGCGGCGACGACCGCAGTCACCGCACCGGTCGCGATTGCTGCGCTGGTGTAGGGCTCGCGCTTGATCGTCCGTCCGGTGCGGGCAGCGATCGACTGATCCTGCTTGCGCGGGGCCCTGCGGGTGGTGGTCTGCTTGGTCGTGGCCATTGGATACTCCTACTGGAAATGGTGGTCAGAGGAGCAACGAGCGAGCGCCAAGAAAGTGTCACCGCCGCACAGGTTTAAGCACCGCTTCGCCCGACTAGAGCTGGCCGAGCATGGTTTCGGCGCTCGACGCGCGATATTCGCCCGGCTCCTCGACATTCAATTGCTCGACCACGCCGTCATTGACGACCATCGAATAGCGCTGCGACCTTTTGCCCATGCCGAACTTGCTGCCGTCGAAGTCGAGCCCCAGCGCTTCGCTGAAGGCGCCGTTGCCGTCGGCCAGCATGGTGATGTCGGCCGAGCCGTCGCGCTCGCCCCAGGCAGCCATGACGAACGGATCGTTGACCGAGACGCAGGCGATCTCGTCGACGCCCCTGGACTTCAGCTCGCCGGCTTTCTCGACATAGGACGGCAGATGGCGCGCCGAGCAGGTCGGGGTGAAGGCGCCGGGAACCGCGAACAGAGCGACCTTCTTGCCGGCG
>JANNDN010000082.1:0-6821 GCA_031387795.1 Sphingomonas sp. | reverse complement strand
GGCCTTGTCGGGATCGAGCAGCCGCGAATGATGCTCGAGCTGCGCGCGCTGCTGGTCGAGCGCGGCCAGCTCCGCCTGCCGGTCCTTCAATGCGCGGTGATAGCCGCCCCAGGCGAGCAGGCCATTGGACCCGGCGATCGCATAGCCGGCGAAATTGCCGACCACGATCAACGCCAGCGCCGGCAATGCCGAACGCCGGATCAGTCCTTTTATCCTGTTGCCCTCACCCATGTCCCGAAAAGAGAATCACAGCCGAGTCCGCCTTGCAAGCGAAAAGTATGAAGCGGTGGATATTCTGTTGAAAAGACTGTGGATCAGGCGGGGATATAGGCCTTGATCGCCGCCCGTCCCGGATAGCGCGCGCTCGACCCCAGTTCCTCCTCGATCCGCAGCAATTGGTTGTACTTCGCGGTGCGGTCGGATCGCGCCAGGCTGCCGGTCTTGATCTGGCCGCATGACAAAGCCACCGCGAGGTCGGCGATGGTGGTGTCCTCGGTCTCTCCCGAGCGGTGGCTCATGACGCTGGTGTAGCCGGCCTGCTGCGCCATCCGCACCGCGTCGATGGTCTCGCTCAGGGTGCCGATCTGGTTGACCTTGATCAGGATCGAATTGGCGATTCCGTCGGCGATCCCCTGCCCCAGCCGCGCGACGTTGGTGACGAACAGATCGTCGCCGACCAGCTGGACCTTGTCGCCCAGCCGCTCGGTCAGCAGCTTCCACCCCGCCATGTCATCCTCGCCCATGCCGTCCTCGATCGACGCAATCGGATAATCGGCCGCGAGGCTGGCCAGGAAGTCGACCATTGCCGCGCTCGAAAGATCGTTTCCTTCCAGTCGGTAAAAGCCGTCTTTGAAGAATTCGGTCGAGGCGCAATCGAGCGCCAACAGGACGTCGCTTCCGAGGGTATAGCCCGCCTGCCCGACCGCTTCCGCGGTCACATCGAGCGCCTCGCGCGCACTGGCGATCGCGGGCGCGAAGCCGCCCTCGTCGCCGACTGAGGTGCTCAGCCCTTTGGCATGGAGCGCCGACTTGAGCGCGTGAAAGATCTCCGCCCCGCAGCGCAGTGCTTCAGAAAAGCTCGGAGCGCAGACCGGCATGACCATGAATTCCTGGAAGTCGATGCCGTTGTCGGCGTGCGCCCCGCCGTTCAAAATGTTCATCATCGGCACCGGCAACAGGTTCGCTTCGACCCCGCCGACATAGCGATAGAGCGGCATCCCCAGCGCGTTCGCGGCGGCCTTGGCAGTGGCGAGGCTCGCGCCCAGAATAGCGTTGGCGCCGAGCTTCCCCTTGTTGGCGGTGCCGTCGAGCCCGATCAAAGCGGCGTCGATCGCGCCCTGGTCCTCTGAATCCATGCCCTTGAGCAGTTCCGCGATCGGGCCGTTGACCGAGGCCACCGCGCCGCTCACGCCTTTGCCCATCCACCGGCTTTTGTCGCCATCGCGCAGCTCGACTGCCTCGTGCGCCCCGGTCGACGCGCCCGACGGCACCGCCCCGCGCCCCATGCTGCCATCTTCGAGCGTCACCTCGACCTCGACCGTCGGAGTGCCGCGGCTGTCGAGGATCTGGCGGGCGTGGACATCGACAATCGCGGTCATGGCGTTCTTTCTTGCGCGGACGTAATGAAACGGGCTCGAAGACGCCCTATATTGACGGCGCCGGCCCGTGCAACTTTCGCCTCGAACGAGCGGAACGAAGCGGCGCCGGACAGGGTTGAACCGACAAAGGAGTGCAAGATGGCGAAAGACGACATGACCCTCCACACCAACGAGGATTTGAAGCCACTGCCTCCGGTCAGCAGCGGCGCGATCGCGACTGACCCGGAGAGCCCCGACGATTCGACCGAAACCCTCATGCTCAAGGATCGCAATATGGCCGAAAAGGTTCGCGACAGCGCGATTGCCGACAAGCTCCGCGGCGGCGGCGAGAAGCTCGCTGCCCAGGCCGGCGACAAGGCCCGCGGCCTCGTCAGCCAGGGGCTCGAGCGCGCGTCTGACGCCCTTGCCAACGTCTCCAAGATGGTCGGCGACACCGCCGGTGGAATCGACGAGCGGCTGGGCGAGGAATATGGCAATTATGCCCGCAAGGCCGCGACCGCGCTCGACAAGGCCGCCGGAAACCTCGGCACCAAGGATCCCGACGAATTGATCGAGGACACCCGCAGCTTCGTCCGCAACAGCCCCGGCGTCGCGCTCGCCGGTGCCGCGGTGGTCGGCTTCGTGATTGCGCGGCTGCTCAAGAGCGGCCTTGCCCCCGATTCCGACGACAAGGCCTGATGCTCAAGCGCGTCGACTCCCGTCCCGACGCCGGTGACGACCGCCCGATCGGCGAGATGATCGGGCAGGTGTTCGACGACGGCCGCGCTTATGCCCAGGCCGAGGTCGAGTTGATCAAGGTCAAGGCCCGGGCCGAGGTCAATCGTTACCGCCAGGCGGCGATGATCGGCGCCGCCGGTGCCGCACTCGCGCTTGCCGCCTTGGTGGCCTTCGCGATGACGCTGGTGATCGGCTTCGCGCGGCTGATCGGCCCTTTTGGCGGCGGCGCGGCGGCGGTCGCGATCCTCGGCCTCGGCGCGTTCATTCTGTTCAACCTCGCTCAGCAGCGGCTCGCCCAAGCCACGGCCAAGGACGAAGACGACGATGGCGATGACTGACCCCGAGCGGATCGCCGCCGCGGAGCGTGCGAGCGAAGCGGCGCGTGAACGCTTCGTCGATTCGATCCAGGCGCTGGCCAAGCAACTCGAGCCCAAGCGGCTTGCCCGCGAATTGTGGGAAGACGCCAAGGACAAGGGTGCCGACCTCGCCGAAGAAGCGGTCGACGCGGTCAAGGCGCGGCCGGTCGCGGTGGGCGGGGTGGCGGCGGCGATTGCCTTGTTCCTCGCCCGCGAACCGATCGCCGATCTCGCTGGCAAGATGTTCAAATCGAAGCCACCGAAACGCGCGGCGGCGAAAAGCCCGCAACCCAGAAAGCCCGCGGTGGCCAAGCGCGCACCGGCCAGGAAATCAGCGGCCCCCGCCGCCCGACCCAAAGCAACGGAGAAGAACGCATGACCGAACAACCCGAAACCTCGCGCGAGCGCGCTATCGCCGCTTATGAAAATGCGCGCGACAATGTCGCCGATGGCGGCCGCAAGGTCCGCGATTCGCTGGGCGAGGCGCCGTTGATCGCGCTCGCCGGAGGGATCGCCGCGGGGGCGCTCATCGCCGCCTTGCTGCCCCGCACCGACCGCGAGACGAAGCTGGTCCGGCCGACCGCCAAACGCGTCCGCGACACCGCCAAGGCCGCTTACGACGCGGCCCGCGAAACCGGGTCGGCGCGGCTCGAGGAAGCCGGCATCAGCCGCGCGAAGGGCAAGACGACGCTGCAGGATCTGTTCGACAATGTCGCCGAAGCGGCCAAGGCGTCCGCCGGTGCCGCGCTCGACGCCGCCCGGACCAAAGGCTGACCCGACCTTGAGCAAGCTCCATCTGGTATTCGGCGGCCGCGTCAGCGACCCGCAGGGCCTCGAGTTCAGCGACCTCGGCTCGATCGACCTGGTCGGCATTTTCGACAGCTTTGCGGCGGCCGAAGACGCCTGGCGCGGCAAGGCCCAGGCGACGGTCGATGACGCAGAAATGCGCTACGTCATCGTCCACCTCCACCGATTGCTCGAGCCCGAGGGCGGGGGTACGGCGAGGCCGAAAAGCCCCACTACCGCACGCTGAGCCGCAACCGCGCCCGTTCGTCCTGAGCGAAGCGCAGCGCAGTCGAAGGGCGCCTGGATCCACGCGCGGCCACGCCCTTCGACTTCGCTCAGGACGAACGGGATCGGGCCCGGATTAAGCCTTGCGATACCTCAGCAGCAGTAAAGGCCGCTGCAATAACAGCCCGATAACGAACCCGCCGATATGCGCCGGGGTGGCGAGCAACGTGCCCTGCGTTCCCGCCAGATAGCCGGTCATCAGCTGCAGCACGATCCACGCGGCGAGCAGCCACAATGCGTTGAGCCAGCGGTTGACCGAGGGCGATCGGGTCAGCGCCTTGGCCCGCCCGAAACTCAGCGAATAGGCCCCGATCACCGCGCTGATCGCGCCGCTCGCGCCGACCATCGGGATCATGCCGTGCGGATCGACCGCCCATTGCGAGAGAGCCGCCGCAAAGGCCCCGGCGAGGTAGAGCAGGATGACCCCGCGGGCGCCGAACACCCGCTCGACCGCGGTCCCGCACCACAGCAGGATAAGCAGGTTGAAGCCGAGGTGCATCAGCCCCGAATGAACCAGCGTCGCGGTGAGCGGCGTGAGGACTGCGGGGACCGCGCTCCAGTCGACGATCAGGCCCGACAGCCGTGCCGGGATGAACCCCAAGGTCAGCGCCGCCCACTGCTCGTCCCCGAACAAAGTGACCAGGACGAAGGCGAGCGCGGTCAGCGCCGCGATGATATTGGTCGCGGAACTCGTCAGGCGTTGCACGGCAAGGTTCAAACGAACTCGATCTTCTTGATCTCGTAAAAGCGGTCGCCCGACGGGGCCGAGACTTCGACTTCCTCGCCGACGTGGCGCCCGATCAGAGCCCGCCCGAGCGGCGAATTATAGCTGATGCGCCCGATATTGGCGTCGGCCTCGGTCTGCCCCACCAGCTGATAGCGGAATTTCTTCTTGTCCTCGTCGACCAGGCTGACGGTCGCTCCGAACACGACCTTGTTCCCCGACAAGGTCGTCGGGTCGATGATCATCGCGCGGCTCAATTTGTCCTCAAGATCGGCGATCGTCGCCTCGATCTGACCCTGGCGTTCCTTGGCCGCGTGATATTCGGCATTCTCGCTCAGATCGCCGTGTGCGCGCGCCACCTCGATCGATTCAACGATCTCGGGGCGCTCGGCTTTGAGCCGCTTGAGATCATCCTCGATCTTGCGGTGGCCCTCGGCCAGCATCGGGACTTTTTCCCCACTCATTGTCGATCACCTTTTTTCAATGAAGCATACTCACCCGGGGGACACGCCGAGCGCAAACTGACAGATTGTTATGGAAGCTCAAGCTTCGGAGGCGGAATGATAAGCCTGGAGCGACGCGACTTCAAGCGCGTGGCCCCGCACCGCCTCGATCGCGAGGCCCGCGGCGATGCTTGCCGCCGCGGTGGTGAAATAGGGCACCTTGCGGTTCAAGGCGGTGGCGCGGATCGAATGGCTGTCCTTCAGCGACTGCCAGCCCTCGGTGGTGTTGAGCACCAGATCGACGTCGCCATCGAGGATGCGGTCGACGATGTGTGGGCGACCCTGCGCGACCTTATTGACGGTCGTCACCGGAAGCCCCGCAGCGCGCAGATGCGCCGCGGTCCCGCTGGTCGCGATCAGCGCGAAGCCGAGCTCGACCAATTTCTTCGCCGCGGGCAGGATATTGTCCTTGTCGGCGTCCTTGACCGACACGAACGCGGTCCCCGATTGCGGCAGGATCATTCCCGCGCCCAGCATCGCCTTGGCAAAGGCGATGTCGAAATCCTTGTCGATGCCCATGACTTCGCCGGTGCTCTTCATTTCCGGCCCGAGTACCGGGTCGGTCCCGGGGAAGCGCGCGAAGGGGAATACCGGGCCCTTGACCGCGATATAGTCGATATCGTGCGCGATCGGCATGAATGGCGCCAGCGCCTCGCCCGCCATCACCCGCGCGGCGATCTTGGCAATCGGTCTACCGATCGCCTTGGCGACGAATGGCACGGTCCGGCTGGCGCGCGGATTGACCTCGATCAGATAGACGTCGGTGTCCTTGACCGCGAACTGGACGTTCATCAGTCCCTTGACCCCCAGCGCCAGCGCCAGCTCGCGCGTCTGGCGCTCGATTTCCTGGACGATCTCGGCGCTGAGGCTGTGCGGCGGGATCGCGCAGGCGCTGTCGCCCGAATGGACGCCGGCCTCTTCGATATGCTGGAGCACCCCGCACACCGCGACGTCGATCCCGTCGCAAATGGCGTCGACATCGACCTCGATCGCGTCGCGCAGATAGCGATCAATCAGCACCGGGCTGGTCCCCGACACCTGCACCGCGGTCGCGATATAATGGTCGAGCTGCTGCGGCCCGTCGACCACCTCCATGCCCCGCCCGCCGAGCACGTACGACGGGCGCAAAAGCACCGGGTAACCAATCCGTTCCGCCACCGCGATCGCCTCGTCGCGGCTCCGCGCCAGGCCGTTGGCGGGCTGCATCAGCCCCAGAGTGGTGACCAATTTGGCGAACCGCTCACGGTCTTCGGCGAGGTCGATGCTGTCGGGCGAGGTGCCGAGGATTGGCACTCCCGCCGCCTGGAGCTCGGCGGCGAGCTTCAACGGGGTCTGCCCGCCCAGCTGGACGATCACGCCGAGCAATTCGCCCTGTTCCTGTTCGCGGTGGACGATCTCGAGCACGTCCTCGGCGGTCAGCGGCTCGAAATAGAGGCGGTCCGAGGTGTCGGGGTCGGTCGAGACCGTCTCGGGATTGCAATTGACGATGATCGTCTCGAACCCCGCGCCCTTCTCGGCGCCGCGGTCGCGGCCAAGCGCGAAGGCGGCGTGGCAGCAGCAATAATCGAATTCGATCCCCTGCCCGATGCGGTTGGGCCCGCCGCCCAGGATCATAACCTTGCGGCGGTCCGAAACCTCGGCCTCGTCCTCGGCTTCCCCGAACAACGGCGCTTCGTAAGTCGAATAGAGATAGGGCGTCGCGGCGTCGAATTCCGCGGCGCAGCTGTCGATGCGCTTGTAGACCGGCCGCACCCCGAGCGTTAGGCGGTGCGCGCGGACCTCGGCCTCGGTCACGCCGCCGGTCATCGCCCGAATCGCGTCGTGGACCACGCCCGATCCGCGCGCGGTGCGC
>JANNDN010000203.1:0-4379 GCA_031387795.1 Sphingomonas sp. | reverse complement strand
AGTCCTGCGGGGTTTCGGCGAGCCATTCGAACGCTTCCCCGTGCCGCTGCATGACCATCAAAGCGTAGGTGAGATAGGTCGGATCGTCGGTCGATCCGCAGCTCGCCGCCGGGCCTGAGCTTGGCCGCGAACAGCGCCACCGGCCCGTCATTGACCATCCGCCGCTTGGCGTGCCGCGCCTTGGGCCAGGGGTCGGGGTGGAGCAGATAGAGGAAGCTCAGCGCGGCGTCGGGCAGGCGCTGAAGCACGTCGAGCGCATCGCCGCGCCATAGGCGGACATTGGCGAGGTGCCGGTCGCGGACATGGCCGAGCGCGCTCGCCACCCCGTTGAGGAACGGCTCGCACCCGATGAAGCCGTGGTCGGGCAGCAAATCGGCGCGGAACGCGAGATGCTCGCCCGAGCCGAAGCCGATCTCGAGGTGGAGCGGGCGATCGTCGCCGAACAGTCCCGCCGCCGAAACCTCACCCTCGGCCGGAACTTCGATCTGGGGCAGCAGCTTGTCGACCAGCTCGGCCTGGCCGGCGCGCAGCTTGTGCCCGGTCGAGCGGCCGTAAAGCCGGTTGATGGTCAGTGGGTCGCCGGGCTTGTTCGCGGTCATGGTGGTGACGCCTAAGCGCTCCATTTCCGGTTCAGCAAGGGCCGGCTTATGAAAGCGCCATGCGAAAGATCATGATCGCCGGCTTGCTGTTGCTCCCCGCCTGGACCCCGGCCAGCGCCACCCAGGGTATGCTTTGCGAAGGCAAGGGAGCGAGCATCCACATGCTGTTTGGCCATGCCGCGGTGCCGGCCCTGATCAAAGCCGAGCTGATGGTCGGGGATAAAGTGGTGCCCAGCGCCATCGCGCGCAGCTGGGCCGGTGACACGGTCACCTGGCTCGACCTCGCCGACCCCGATCAGATGGCGGTGATCGCGAAGCTCCGGCTGAAATATGCCCGGCGCGAGTGGCGCGGGACGTTGACCTACCAAGGCCGCAAAATCGCGGTCCGCTGCGAGGAAGCCTAGTCCGGCGCGGCGATGCACCGGTTCCTGGAGGCGCACGGACATTGCAAGTCGACGCTCGCTTGACCCCTCAGGGCGTGCAGTGGCGGCCTCGATAGGCGTGGCGGTGGACAGTGTAGGCCGCACCATCCCAGCGCAGCACCGGGAAGCAGAAGCCGGGACCGCCGATCTCGATCTCGGGCCAGCCATTGGCGCGGGTTTCAAGCACGGTCGCAACCCCCTCGCTGTGATAAAGCTGAAGCCACTTTCCTGCCGCTGAGCGGGTGAGCAAGGTGAAGCCGATACCGGTATTGCCGTAGCAATAAGCGCCGCCCTCAGTGACCACTGCTTCGGGGAGCGCGTCACCGTTCAGATCGGCGAATTGCTCGATCTTGCCGGCCTCGTAAGATGCGGTTCCGGGATCGTCGCAATCGCTTTGCCAATGCCCATCCTGCCGATGAAAGCCGGCAGCGGCGAAGATCGCCGTCTCGTCAGCGACGGTCGGTTGGGCGGCGAGCGCCACGAGTATCGCCATTGACAGCATGCTCGATCCCCCGAAGCTAGGCCAGCGCCGCCTTCAATTCGTCAATCAAATCGGTCTTTTCCCACGGGAAATAATCGCCCTCGGGCTTGCGTCCGAAGTGGCCGTAGGCGGCGGTGGGCGAATAGATCGGCAGATTGAGATTGAGGCACAGGCGGATGCCGCGCGGGGTCAACCCGCCGAGGCGCTCAATCCGGCCGATGGCCAGTTCGATCGCATCGTCGCCGACCGTCCCGGTGCCATGGGTATCGACATAGAGCGACAGCGGCTCCGACACCCCGATCGCATAAGCGAGCTGGATCGTGCAGCGCGTCGCGAGCCCCGCGGCGACGATGTTCTTGGCGAGGTAGCGCGCCATGTAGGCGGCGGAGCGGTCGACCTTGGTCGGGTCCTTGCCCGAAAAAGCGCCGCCGCCATGCGGGGCCGCACCGCCATAGGTATCGACGATGATCTTGCGGCCGGTGAGGCCGGCGTCGCCGTCGGGGCCGCCAATCTCGAATGCTCCGGTGGGGTTGATGTGATAGACGGTTTCATCGGTCAGCAAATGGGCGGGGAGCGTGTCGGCGACCACCTTTTTCACATAGGCCTTGAGTTCGGCATACAGGTTGAGATCGGCGTGCTCGCCCTTTTCGGCATAGCCGCGCTTATGCTGGGTCGAAACCACGATCGCGGTCGCCGCGACCGGCCTTCCATCCTCGTAGCGTAGCGTGACCTGGCTCTTGGCATCGGGCTCGATGAATGGCGCGGCGCCGGAGTGGCGGTCATCCGCCATGCGCTGCAGGATTTTGTGGCTGTAATAGAGGGTCGCCGGCATCAGCTCCGTGGTCTCGTCGCAGGCGAAACCGAACATGATCCCCTGATCGCCCGCGCCTTCGTCCTTATTGCCCTTGGCATCGACGCCTTGTGCGATGTGCGCCGACTGGCCGTGGAGGTGATTTTCAAAGCTCGCTGACTGCCAATGGAAGCCGGCTTGCTCATAGCCGATGTCCTTGACGGTGTGGCGGACGACCTGCTCGATTTCGTCGCGCGCACCCGGGGCCCAGCCGTGAGTGTCGGCGAACAGTTCCTCGTCATAGACGCCGCGGCAGCGGATCTCGCCGCTCAGCACTATGCGTTGGGTGGTGACCATCGTTTCGCAGGCGACCCGCGCCTCGGGGTCCTTGGACAGGAACAAGTCGACGATGGAATCGGAAATCTGGTCGGCGACCTTGTCGGGATGGCCTTCGGACACCGATTCGGACGTGAACAGGAAAGATTTACGCATGGGCCGCCAAACGTCCTTGAAAGTGGGATATAAGGAAGTCCTTATATGAGCGCGCCCTCTAGCGGCGGCGGCGCCCCAGCACAATGCCGCCGGCGACGAGCAGCAGCCCCAGCAGGACCGGGATGAAATTGCCGAAGCGCGAGAATGGCGTGGCCGCGGGCGCTGCGGGGGGGATGATCGTGTCGATCACGCCCGCTTTGTGCCAGCCGATCTGTTTGACGACATTGCCCTTGGCGTCGATGACCGCGCTGATCCCGGTCGGGGTCGAGCGGATCACCGGGAGGCCCTCCTCGGCGGCGCGCAGCCGCGCCTGGGCGAGGTGCTGCGGCGGGCCCCAGCGCCCAAACCAGGCGTCGTTCGAGGGGTTGAATATGAACGACGGGCGATGGCTGTTGTCGACCACCCGGCCCGAGAAGACGATCTCGTAGCACAGCTGGAGGCCGACTCGGCCCCACTGACCGCCGAGCTCGAAGGTCCGCGGCCCGGGCCCGGGCGCGAAATCCATGGTGCCGGGCGCCAGCCGCGCCAGCCCGATCGAGGACAGGAGCGGGCGCATCGGCAGATATTCGCCGTAAGGGACGAGGTGCGCCTTGTCGTAACGGCCGAGGATCGCGCCGCCGGGGGCAAGGATGAAGATACTGTTGGTCGCCGAATCGACGCCCAGGCCGTCGGCCGACTGGACCCCCAGACCGCCGGTGATCAGCCGGTCGTTGGGACCAAGGCTGGCGGTGGCGCGAACCCGCTCCGCATTGGTCGCGGCGGCGGCGGCGGGGCGGCTGTCCTGAAGCGGCGCGGTGACTGCGGCCTCGGGCCACAGCAGCAGCCGCGGCTCCTGAGTCGCTCGTCCCGACAGTCCCGCCAATCGCCGCGCGGCCTCGGCATCATATCCCTCGCGCCACTTGGTTTCCTGGCCGAGATTGGGCTGGACGACGCGGATGTTCATCACCGTCAACGGATCCTCCGGGACCGGCGCCGCGGGCAGCAGCCACAGGAACACGGTCGCCGCGACAATCAGCACGAGCGGAAGCCACTGGCGATAATATTCGAGCCACACCGCGCCGCCGAGCAAGACCACCAGACCCGACAGGCCATAGGTGCCGGTCAAGGCGCCGATGGTGATCAAGGGGGTCGGGGCGAGGGCTGCTGCCGCCGGGTTCCAGGGAAAGCCGGTGAACATGGTCGCGCGCAGCCATTCGGTGAGGATCCACATTCCGCCCAGGACGAGCACCATGACCACGCGATTGGACTGACCCGCGCGCCAGGCGAGGCCGGTGGCGAGCGCGGGGAACAGCGCGAGGTAGAGCGACAGCAGCACGACCGCGACCCAGCCGAGCGCGGGCGGCATTGCCGACTGGAAGGTGAAAGCGGTCGCGATCCAGTTGAGCGAGACGACGAACTGGCCGAAGCCGAAAGCAAAACCGATGAGGACGCTGGTCGACAGTTTCTGCGACCGATCGAGCAGCTCGCATAACCCCGCGAACGCGACGAAGATCAGCGGCCACCAGCCCACGGGCTCGAACGCGAATGCCGAGGCGAGCCCGGCGGCGAGGGCAATGAGGACGAGCTTCATCGGGACTTCATTGCGAGGAGTTAAC
>JANNDN010000056.1:0-2621 GCA_031387795.1 Sphingomonas sp. | reverse complement strand
TGCGCGAGGCGCCGCCGCCCTTCGCCGCCGAGTTCAGCGAGCGCGGCGCGCTGCGCGAGGCGATCGGCGCGCACGGCCGCGTCCACATCGATCGCTGGCTGCCCTTCATCCTGCTCCACCGCGGGACCGGCGACGACGAAGGGCTGGCGCGGCGGATTGTCGCCAACGGCTCGGCCTATGCCCTGTGGGATGGCGCGGACGATCTGGAGGCGCATTCGGCGCTGGCCGGGATTATTCCGCAGCTGGCCGCTCACGAAGGCCAATTGCTCGTCATCACGCTGGTCGACGGTCCGATCCTTCCGCATGCCAAGGGATCGGACCTGCTGCCCCCGTTCGAGGTGGCGATCGGGGCGTCGGGCTCGGCGGATGTCGAGCGCTCCGCCCAGTTGCTCGAGAAATGCCTCGGCGATCTGGAAATCGACGGCCGTCACTGCAAGCCCGTTCGTCGCGACTTCGAGCCGATCCTGCCCGACGTCTTCTCGGACCTGTTCGACGCCGCACCGGGGGTGTGCCGGATGACCGTCACGGTGCCGCAAATCCACCGCAGCGCGGGCGGCGCGCTGTTCCCCGAAATCCGCCATGAACTGGCGATGCAGCTGGGCGACGCCTTGCTCCGCGCCGCCTGTGCCTTCATCGATGATGGCGAGCGGCAGGCGCCCGACCATTACCGCTCGCTCGGGCGAAGCGCCTATGTCGCGGCCGCGCTCAAAGCCGACAAGAGACTCGCGGCGATGGCCTCGAGCTTCGACTTCCTGCTCTCGATCTCGCCAATCGACACGAGCCGCGCCGCCGAGCGCTTCTTCGCCGCGGGCGAGCAGGAGGAACCGCGCTTCCATTACCGGCCGCTGGCGATCGACCCCGACCACGCCAAGCGCCACCTCTACGCGATCGAGCTCGACTATCTCGAGGATCCCTTGCTCGAAACTCTGCTGTCGGAAAAGCGCCGCGAGATCGATGCCCAGCTGACCATGCTGGCGACGCGCAACACACCCGCTTTCCGCCCGGCCTCGATGGTCCTGTACGGCACCGTCACCGACGATCTGCTCGACCATTCGCGGGCGATCCTGAGCGCGACCGGCAAGGGGCCGCCGCGCGGACGTAAGCTCAACCCGGAAATCGTCGCCGCCGAAGCCCGCGCGCTGATCGCCCGCTATCACGAGCGCGATCCGCGCTTCGATGCCAAGGTCGAGGTCCGCGACGATGTCTCGGGGCTGATGGTGTCGCGCGGCAAGCTGATGGTCGGCCGCGATTCGCAAGTCGGCGAAAACCGCCTCGAGGCGCTGCTCGCGCACGAAGTCAGCGTCCATCTGCTGACCTGGTTCAACGGCTCCGCGCAGGGCCTGGAAATCTTCGCCACCGGGCTGGCCGGCTACGAAGGCGTCCAGGAAGGGCTCGGGGTGTTCGCCGAATGGGCGGTCGGCGGATTGACCCGCGCCCGGCTGAGGCTCCTCGCCGGCCGGGTCGTGGCGGTCCATTCAATGCTCCAGGGGGCGGGCTTCATTGACACCTACCGGCTGCTGACCCGCGATCACGGCTTCACCGAGCGCGGCGCGTTCGGGATCGTCGCGCGGGTCTATCGCTCGGGCGGGCTGGCCAAGGACGCCATCTACCTCAAGGGCTTCAAGACCGTCGTCGACCTGGTCGCGAGCGGCGAGGATTTGACTCCCTTCTGGCTGGGCAAGATCGCGCCGCGCCATGTCCCGATCATTCAGGAACTGCTGGCGCGCTCGCTGGTGCGGCCGCCCGCGGTCCTGCCGTTTTTCCTCGACGACGAGGCGACCAAAGCGCGGCTTGCGCGTTTGCGCGACAAGGGCGGGATCACCCACATCATCAACGGCGAGGATTGAACCACCATGCGCATTGCTTTCTTCGTCAACGATTACGAACGCGAATATGCCGGTTACACGACCACCGTCCTCGCCCATCAGGCGGCGATGCGCGGGCACGAGGTCTTCTACCTGACCCCGCAGGATTTCATGCTTCGTCCAGACGACAGCCTCGCCGCGCACGGGCGGATGCTGCCCAAGAAGAAATGGAAAGACCGCGAGGAGTTCTTCAAGTTCCTGATGTCGGGCGAGTGCAAGACCGAGCCGATCGACGCCACCTCGCTCGACGTCCTGATGCTCCGCAGCGATCCATCGATCGATTCCGAAACGCCGTGGGCGGCGGAGGCAGGGATCCTGTTCGGGCGCGAGGCGGCGAAGCGCGGGACAATCGTGCTCAACGATCCCGACAGCCTCGGCCGAGCGACCAACAAGCTCTATTTCCAGAGCTTTCCCCGTGAGGCCCGCGCCGAGACGTTGATCACCAAGACCGAAAGCGACATCAAGGCCTTCGCCAAGACGCACAAGAACAACATCATCTTGAAACCGCTGCAGGGCTCGGGCGGGACCGGGGTGTTCAAGCTCGACCCCAACAATGCGGGCAACCTCAACCAGATGATCGAGGCGATCGGGCGCGACGGCTATATCATCGCCCAGGCCTATGTCCCCGCGGCCAAGAAAGGCGACATCCGGCTGTTCATCATGAACGGCTCGCCACTCGAGATCGACGGCAAATACGCAGCGCTTCGGCGGGTCGCGGCGAAGGACGACATCCGCTCGAACATCCACGCCGGCGGA
>JANNDN010000038.1:0-13682 GCA_031387795.1 Sphingomonas sp. | reverse complement strand
TCGCCTGGTCCCAGTCGAGGAACCGGCGGAGCAGCTGGGTCGCGGCATTGATGCGGTCGATATGGGCCTGCGCTTCGGCGCGCATCGTCACACTCTCTTCTCTATCGTCGACTGCGTCCTATTGGACTGCGTTCTGGCTTGGCAAGGGCGCGGGCGTGGCTGCGGGAGGCGGCGTCGCTGCGGTCCGCGGGCGGGCCGGGCGCGGTCGCGTGGCCGGGCGAGCGGCAGGCGCCTCTTCGTCCTCGCGGCTCTGCGAATGGCGATAGGCGCGGCGCGGCTCGGTCTGCGGCTGGAACGCTTCCCAGATCACCGACGACTTGGGGTCCTCGGTCACCGGGAAGGTGCCGAACACTTTTTTGCCGGTCGCGCGGTCGACCCGCACCCAGCGGATCCCGGCGGGGGCGACGAACGGCGTCTTGGGCTGATCGGCGAGCGCGACCTTGGCCCATTGCTTGAAGATCGGCGCCGCGATCCGCCCGCCCTGGGCGTAGCCGCCGAGCGAGCGCGGCTGATCAAAGCCGAGATAGACGCCGGCGACGATGTCGGGCGTCCCGCCGACGAACCACACGTTGGTCGGGCCGCTGGTGGTCCCGGTCTTGCCGAACAACGGCCGGTCGAGATCGCGCAGGATCGTCGCGGTGCCGCGCTCGACCACGCCCTCGAGGATGTGGACCATCTGGAACGCGGCCATCGGGTCGAGCAATTGCCGGGTCCGGTTGGGCGGGCGCGGCATCGCCTTGCCGTCCCACGCCGGGGCGTTGCAATTGCCCATCAAGGCGCAGCGGTTGTCGGTGCGATAAATCACCTTGCCGTTGCGGTTCTGGACGAAATCGATCGTCGATTGCCGCACGGCGCGGCCCTGGTTGGCGATCACGGCATAAGCGTTGACCAGCTTGGCGACGGTGGTGTCACCCGCGCCCAGCGCGATCGAGAGGTAATCGGGATAGTCACCGACACCGAGCTTCTTGGTGTTGGCGATGACCTTGTCCATGCCCGTCTCGGCGGCGGCGCGGACGGTCATCAGGTTGCGCGACTGCTCGACCCCCCAGCGCATCGTCTTGGCGCCCGAATAGCTGCGGTCGAAATTGACGAAGCATTTGTTGCCCAGGCCCGCGCCCTGCCACACGCAGAAAGGCGCATCGACGATGATCGTGGCCGGGGTCATGCCGTTTTCGAGCGCGGTGACATAAACGATCGGTTTGAACGAGGAGCCCGGCTGGCGCAGCGCCTGGGTAGCGCGATTGTAGCTGGAGCCGACGACGTCGAAACCGCCCTGCATCGCCAGCACGCGGCCGGTATGGACCTCCTCCGCCAGCATCCCGCCCGACACCTCGGGGATCGAGCGAAGCCCGTAGCCGCCGCCGTCGAGCGTCTTGACGATGATCACCATGCCCGGCCTCAGGAAGCCGAACGCGGGTCCCCCGCCGCCGCGCTTGCCCATTGACGCCTGCGAAGCGGGAAGCACCCCCTTGGTGCCGTTGGTGAAGCCGATCTCGGCCTTGCCGCCGCCTTTCGAGAGGACCACCGCTTTGCGCCAGTTGGGAAAGCCGACCCCGACCGGCGCGCGGTCGAGCTGCCCGGCCCAATCGCCATCGACATCGACGCTCTTCTCGAGGTCGCGCCAGCCGCGCCCGCCGTCGAAATTGACCAGCCCGTCGCGCAGCGCCTGGGCGGCGGCATCCTGCATCTTCGGGTCCATCGAGCTGCGCACCCAGAGGCCACCGGCGTAGAGACTGTCGGGGCCGTTCTCGGCATCCTCGCCGAACTTCTTGATCAGCTGGCGGCGCACTTCCTCCATGAAATAGCCGCCCTGCTGCGCGAACTTCTCATTACTGCCATATCGGATCGTGCCGAGCGGAGTGGCCGCGGCCGCCTTCCACTGCGCCTCGGTGATATAGCCGTTGCCGAACATTTCGCGGAGCACATAATTGCGCCGGTCGAGCGCGCGCTGGGTGGCGCGGATGGGGTCGTAATTGGCCGGCGCCTTGGGCAGCACCGCGAGATAGGCCGCCTCGGGCAGGGTCAACTCGCTGACGTCCTTGTCGAAATAGGCGCGGCTCGCGGCCTGGACGCCATAAGCGTTGCGGCCGAGGAAGATCGAATTGAGGTAGAGCTCGAGAATCTGTTCCTTGCTCAGCGTCGATTCGAGCCTGAACGCGAGGATCGCCTCGCGGATCTTGCGGCCGATATTGTAGCTCGAATCCTTGAGCAGATATTTGGCCACCTGCTGGGTGATGGTCGAACCGCCGCGCGCCCGGCCCCCGCCGGTCACGGTCTTGGCGGCATAATCCCCGACCGCACCGAGCAGCCCGACGAAATCGATCCCGCTGTGGCTGAAGAAAGTCTTGTCCTCGGCCGACAGGAACGCCTCGAGCACCAGCGGCGGGAGTTCGTCATAGGCGAGCTCGACCCTACGCTCGCGGGCGAAGGTCTGGACGGGGTCGCCGTTGTATCCGCGGACGTTGCTCGGCAGCGGCGGCTGGTAGGCGAGCAGCGATTGAGAAGTCGGCAACGCACTGGCGAAATAGATCCATACCGCCGCGAAGAAGGCGAATAGGCCGAGCCCCGCCCAGGTGGCGCGGCGGACCATCCGGCGCTTCCACCAAGGGTCGACGCGCGCATGGACCCGGTTGTTGAAGGCAACCAGGTCGGGAAGCGGCCAATTCTCGATTCTGAAGCGGTCGGCGAACATGCGGATGCCGCACTAGCCCGTTCGGAAGCGGTCTGGAAGGTGGATCAGCGCGGAATTAGCGCCGGGCGCGCGCGGCGATGTCGGCTTCGATCGCGTCGGCGAGCGCGACGACCAGCGCGGCGCGGTGCGTGGGCGAGCGCAGCAACGCCTCATCCTCGACATTGCTGAGATAGCCGGCCTCGAACAGCACCGCGGGACTGTCGGCGCGGCGCAGGACGTGAAAAGCGGCGAAGCGGTGCGGGTCGGGACGCATACCGATCCGGCCCGACGATTTGGCGACCAGCCGCGTGGCGAGACCCGCCGAAGCGGTCATCTGCGCGCGCATGACTAGATCGGAGAGGAGTGCTTCGGTCGAGCCCTCGCCGTTGCCGTGCGCCGAATCACGGTTGAGCGATCCAGCGAGTGCCGCGGCCTCGGCGTCGGACGCGACATCGGACAGCGAGTAAACGCTCGCCCCGCGCGCCTCAGGATTGGTCGCGCTGTCCATGTGCAGCGAGACGAACGCCGCGGCATTGAGGCGCCGGGCAACCGCCGAGCGCTGATCGAGCCCAAGGCCGACATCGCCGTCGCGGGTCAGAGCGACGCGCACCCGGCCGCGCTCGACCAGCGCATCGCGAAGGTCGCGCGCGAGTGCCAGGGTCAGCGCCTTTTCGGTGACCGCGCTGGCGGTTCCCGACGCTCCCGGGTCATCGCCGCCATGGCCCGCATCGAGGACCACGATCGGCCGGCCGCGCGCCAGCGGCGAGGCGTAGATGGTGTCGCTGGTGGCGGGCGGGACCGCGACGGTGAGGCTGGGCTGGCTTTCGCCGAGCCCGAACGCCGAGGCGGCCTGGCCGGCGAGCAGTGCCACGCCCAGCGCGCCGAGCGCGGCCGCGCCCAGCGGCAGCGCCGTTCCCCACCGAAATCTGCTCAGCCCGCTCGCCATGGTCCCCGTTCAAGTCCTTGAACTACAACCGCCATTATCACGGACGCATGGTTAATGAAAAATTGAGACGGGAATTGGCCGGCCTCGTGAGGCTCACTCGTCCCAGCTGCGCCCGTCGCGTTCGATCAGCGCGATCGCCGCCGAGGGGCCCCAAGTGCCCGCGGGATAAGGCTGCGGGGGCGCCCCCTGCTCTTCCCAGCCGGCGCGGATGCGGTCGATCCAGCGCCACTGCGCCTCAACCTCGTCGCGGCGCACGAACAGGGTCGGGTCGCCCTCGATCAAATCGAGCAGCAGCCGCTCGTACGCGATCCGCCGGCGATACTCGCTGAAGGCATTGGCAAGCCCGATGTCGAGCGGAAGCTCGCGCAGCCGCACCCCTTTGCGGTCGAGGCCCGGGACCTTGGCCATCAGCGACAGGCTGATCGTCTCTTCCGGTTGAATTCCGATGACCAATTTGTTGGGCTTCGCGATCGCGCCGCGGCCAGCGAAGATCGAGAATGGCACGTCGCGAAACTGGATGAAAATCTGCGACTTGCGCACCGGCATCCGCTTGCCCGTGCGGAGGTAGAAGGGCACGCCCTTCCACCGCCAATTGTCGATGTGCGCCTTGATCGCGACGAAGGTCTCGGTCGCGCTGTCGTGGCCGATTTCCTCGTCATAGCCGGGCACCGTCTCGCCATCGATCGCACCCTTGGCATATTGGCCGGCGACCGCGAGCGCGGCGACCTCCTGCCCGCCGATCGGGCGCAGCGAGCGCAGCACCTTGACCTTTTCGTCGCGGACCGCGGTCGGATCGAGCCCGGTCGGCGGCTCCATCGCGACCAGGCTGAGCAATTGCAGCATATGGTTCTGGACCATGTCGCGGAGCGCCCCCGCGCCCTCGTAATAATCGCCGCGGCCCTCGAGACCGACGGTCTCGGCGATGGTGATCTGGACATGGTCGATGTGCGCGCTGTTCCACAGCGGCTCGAACATCGCATTGGCGAAGCGCAGCGCGAGCAAATTCTGGACGGTTTCCTTGCCCAGATAATGGTCGAGGCGGAAAATCCGCTCCTCGGGAAAGGCCGCGGCGACCGCGTCGTTGATCTCGCGGCTGGTGTCGAGACTGCTCCCGAGCGGCTTTTCGAGCGCCATCCGGGCAGTCGGGCAGGTCAGCCCGGCGCGCTCGAGGCCCTCGATCACCGGCTTGAACAGCGACGGCGCGGTCGACAGGAAGATCGCGACCCCATGGCACGGGTCACCGACCTTGTCCGCCAGGCGCCCGAACGCACCCTCGTCGTTGATATCGAGCGTGACGTAGCTGAGCCGCGCGAGGAAGCGTGTTGCGACATCGGGCTTGAGGAAACCGTCGGGCAAATGCTCGCCCAGCGCCTGCTCGGCCTGGGCGCGGAAACCCGCGTCATCGAGTTCGCTGCGCGCGGTCCCGACGATGCGCAGGGCCTCGGGCAGCAGGCCGTCGGCATCGAGCGCGTAGAGCGACGGCAGGAGCATCCGCCGGGCGAGGTCGCCGGTGGCGCCGAACATCAGGAAGGTCGAGACACTTGTCTGCATCCCGCGGTGCTAGAAGAGCCCGGGCCCTCGCGCAAACCAGCGCCGATGGTTGCCGCGGGGATTCGGCGGTGCTAGTCGCAACTTTGCACCGGCCCTTCGCCGGTTCCCATGGCCGCTACCGGGTGCGACGGAGAGCGGCAGCCACGAGGTTGATGCTCGAAATGATTCCACGAAGCCGCCACTGCCCGCTCGCTTGCGACGCGGATGGCGCGAGACCCGGCCAAGTCCCGGGCGTGGAGTCTCGAGCAGACGCGCTTTTCCTGAACATCGCCGAGCCCGGACGCGCAAGCGCCGTCGGCAAGGCCACAATCATCGCGCCCGCTGGACTTTACTGGCCAGCTCGCCGCGACCGGAGAATATTCAATGTCAATGCGCATGCTGATCGACGCGCGCCACCTGGAGGAAACCCGGGTCGCAGTCGTCAAGGGAAACCGGATCGAGGAGTTTGACTTCGAGTCCGCCGAGCACAAGCAGCTCAAGGGAAATATCTATCTCGCCAAGGTAACCCGCGTTGAACCGTCGCTCCAGGCGGCGTTCATCGATTATGGCGGCAATCGCCACGGCTTCCTCGCCTTCAGCGAAATCCATCCCGATTATTACCAGATCCCCAAGGCCGACCGCGACGCCTTGCTCCGCGAGGAGGCCGAGCACGCCGCCGAGGAAGAGCGGCTGCGCGGCGCCGACGACGATTTCGATACGCTCGATCCTCATCACGACGACGACGGTCGCGACGATCGTCCCGATCAGGATGAGGATGAAGGTAGCGCGGCCGGAACCGGCACCGCGACCACCACCGAAACGGGCACCGGATCGAGCCGCTCGCCGGTCGACGAGAGCGCCGCCGACGAGCTCCGCCGCAAGCGCCAGAATCTTCGCCGCCGCTACAAGATCCAGGACGTGATTCAGCGCCGCCAGGTGCTGCTCGTCCAGGTCGTCAAGGAGGAGCGCGGCAACAAGGGCGCGGCGCTGACCACCTATTTGAGCCTCGCCGGCCGCTATTGCGTGCTGATGCCCAACACCAGCCACGGCGGCGGCATTTCGCGCAAGATTTCCAACGGCGCCGACCGCAAGCGGCTGAAGTCGATCATGAGCGACCTCAACCTGCCCTCGACCATGGGGCTGATCGTGCGCACCGCGGGCCTCTCGCGGACCAAGGTCGAGATCAAGCGCGACTTCGATTATCTCGCGCGGCTGTGGGACGAAATCCGCGAAAAGACGCTCGGCAGCACCGCTCCCGCGCTGATCTACCGCGACAGCGACCTGGTGAAGCGCGCCATCCGCGACCTCTATCACCGCGACATCGACGAAGTGATCGTCGAGGGCGAAGACGGCTACAAGGCAGCGCGCGGCTTCATGAAGCTGTTGATGCCGAGCCATGTGAAGCGCGTTTCGCACCATGGCGAGACCACGCCCTTGTTCCAGCGCTACGGCGTCGAGGATCAGCTCAACGCAATGTACCAGCCGGTCGTCCAGCTGAAGAGCGGCGGCTATCTGGTCATCAACCCGACCGAGGCGTTGGTCTCGATCGACATCAACTCGGGCCGGTCGACCCGCGAGCATAATATCGAGCAGACCGCGTTCGCCACCAACATCGAGGCTGCGGCCGAGATCGCCCGCCAGCTGCGCCTGCGCGACATGGCCGGGCTGGTCGTCATCGACTTCATCGACATGGAGCAAAGCAGCCATGTCCGCAAAGTCGAGAAGGCGATGAAGGACGCGCTCAAGAACGACCGCGCGCGGATCCAGGTCGGGCGGATTTCGAGCTTCGGGCTGTTGGAAATGAGCCGCCAGCGGCTGCGCACCGGGGTGCTCGAGGCGTCGACCCGCCCGTGCGCGCATTGCGAAGGCACCGGCCTCATGCGCACCGCCTCGTCGGCGGGCCTCAGCGCACTCCGGATTATCGAGGATGAAGCGGCGCGCGGACGCGGCGAGAAGATCCTGCTTCGCGCCGGGCGCGAGGCGGCGGTGTTCGTGCTCAACAAAAAGCGGGCCGAGCTCGCCGACGTCGAGGCGCGCTATGGCGTTTCGATCGAGGTGTTGATCGACGAGACGCTGGAAGGCGCGCGGATGGCGGTCGAAAGCTCCGGCGATCGGCCGACCGCAGTGCCGCAGCCCGCTCCCGCGATGGTCGCGGTCGAGGACGATGATGACGACCTTTATGAGGAAGAAGACGTCGCGGACGAGCCCGAGGACGAGGTCGAGGAACTCGAAATCTCGCTTGTCGGGGACGATGAAGAGCCGGGCGAACGCGGCGAGGAGGGCGACCGTCAGGGCCGCCGCCGTCGCCGCCGTCGCCGTGGTGGACGCGGACGCAATCGCCGCGACGGCGAGGAGCGCGGCGCCGACGAGCAAGGCGAACGTCAGGACCGCGAGCCGGGCGACAGCGAGCCAGTAGCGGCAGATCGGCCGGTTGCCGAGGAATCCCGCGACGACGAAGCACCGAGGCGCGGACGCCGCCGCGGCGGGCGCAAGCCGCGCGCCGATGCAGCAATCGAGACCGACAACGCGCCGCTTGCTGAAGCCCCGGTCGACGAGGAACCGGCGACCGGCGCTCCGGCCGAAGACTCGCCCAAGCCCAAACGCCGAGCATCGCGCACGGTAAAGACGGTCGACGAGCCGGCGGCGGAAGCCGAAGCTCCGGCCAAGCCCAAGCGAGCTCCGCGAAAGGCCAAACCGTCGGCCAAGCCCGAGGCGGCGGAAACGCCCACCCCCGCGCCAGCCCCTGCTCCCGAGCCCGAGATTGCGGCCGATTCGGATGCGGCCCCGGCGAAGAAGCCGCGCAAGTCGCGCGCCAAGGCCGCCGGCGGGGCCTCGACCGCCTCTTCACCCGCCAATGAGGGGACCGCCGATGACGACAGCGAAGGCCCCCGCCGCAGCGGCTGGTGGCAGCGGACCTTCGGCTGAGGCGCCGCTGATCGCGCGCCACCGCTCCGCGTGGCAGTTTTAATCGCCTGTTCAGCGGGTTCGGTGGTAAGCGGGGTGCGATGCTAGCACCGGCCGCCAAAGCCATCCGCCTGCTGATGCTGGCGATTCTGCTCGCCGTCTCGGCCGTACCTCCGGCGGCGGCGGCCGAGAACGGGCAGATCCTGCGCGACAGCGAAACCGAGGCCCTGTTCCGCGACATCGCGAAGCCGATGATCCTCGCCGCGGGTCTCGATCCCGACAGCGTCGACGTGGTCCTGCTCAACGATCCCGAAATCAACGCCTTCGTCGCCACCGGCCAGGTGGTCTATCTGCACAGCGGGCTGCTCAACGCGTCAGATAACGTCAACCAGCTTCAGGGCGTCATCGCGCACGAGCTTGGCCATGTCGCCGGGGGCCATTCGATCCGTATCCGCGACGGCGCCAAGGAGGCGACCGGGATTACGCTGGCGACATTGGTGCTCGGAGCGCTCGCGGTCGCCGCCGGAGCGCCCGAGGCGGGGATGGCGCTGCTGATGGCGGGCCAGCGCGCCGCGCTCGGCCGCTTTCTCGCTTTTACCCGTACGCAGGAGGCATCGGCGGATCAGGCCGCGGCCAAATATCTCCACGATACCGGGACCAGCGGGCAGGGTTTCCTCAAGTTTTTCAGCAAGCTCCAGAACCAGGAGTACCGTCTCGCCATATACGAGAAGGATAGCTACGACCGCACCCACCCGCTGTCGAACGAGCGCATCGCGGCGCTCGAACAGTCGCTGCGCAAGGACGCGGCATGGAACAAGCCCCCCGATCCCGCGCTCGAAGCGCGCTTCCAGCGGGTCAAGGCCAAGCTCCAGGGCTATCTCGAGCCCGCGCGCGCGGTCGAGCGTTACCCCGAGAGCGACCAGAGCGTTCCCGCCCATTACGCCCGCGCTTATGCCTATCACCTCGGCAGCTATCCCGACAAAGCGCTGTCCGAGACCGAGGCGCTGCTCAAGATCGATCCCAACGATCCCTATTTCCTCGAATTGAAGGGCCAGGTGCTGCTCGAATCGGGTAAGCCGACGGAGGCTCTGGCGCCGCTTCGCGAAGCGGTTGCGAAATCGGGCGACGCGCCGCTCATCTCCGCCATGCTCGGCCACGCTTTGGTCGCGACCGAGGACCTCAAGAATTTCGCCGAGGCCAAGGCGGTGCTGAAACGCGCGGTCAACCGCGACAATCAGAACCCGTTCGCCTGGTTCCAACTCGGCATCATCTATGACCGCGAAGGCGACCCCGCCCGCGCCTCGCTCGCCAGCGCCGAGCGCTACAGCCTCGAGGGCCAGCCGATGCTGGCGATGACCAAGGCGCGGATCGCACTCGGCGGGATCGCGCCCGGCTCGCCCGATTGCCTGCGCGCCCAGGACATCGCTATGGCCTCCAAGGCGCAGCTCGAGCGCGGGCTCAAGGACAAGACGGTGGAGGACGATTTCGTGCGCGGCGCCAAGGAAGCGATCAAGATTCCCGATTCCAAGCTCGTCTGCCGCGGAAGCTGACGGCGATGTCCAGAAACGGCTATTGGGCGCCGGCGCTGATCGGCGGGCTGACCGGCTCGCTGCTGACGGTGGCGGCGCTGTTCGCGCTTCCCGGAACGATGACCGCGCGGATCGTGCGCAGCGCTATGCTCGCCGACCCCTCAATCCTGCCCGACACCGCCGACGCGCTCCGCCAGGCGCAATATGCGCCGATCCTCGCGGCCAATCGCGCGGCACTCGAAACGCCCTTTGCGAGCAGTTGGCGCGGCGCCGCCAAGGGCGACGTCACCGTCGTCGAATTCTTTGATTACGCCTGCCCTTATTGCAAGGCGAGCAACCCCGACATCGACCGCCTGGTGGCGGAGGACAAGGGCGTCCGCGTGGTCTATCGCGAGCTCCCCATCCTCGGCCCCGAAAGCGTGACCGCCGCCCGGCTCTCACTGGCGGCGTCGAAGGCGGGGCGCTTCAACCAGTTCCACGACGCTTTATGGGCCGCGGGCAAGCCCGGTGCCGAGACGCTCGCCCGCGCTGCGGCTGTCACCGGAATCGCGCCCTCGCCCGCCACCGATGCCGACGTCGAGGGCGAGCTCAAGCGCAATTTCGAGCTGGCGAGCAAGCTTGGCGCCAGCGGAACACCGTTGTTCATCGTCGGCGACCGCGTGATCAGTGGCGCCGCTGGCTACGACGCGCTCAAGGCCGCGGTGGCTGCGGCGCGGGAGCGCTGAGCTTCGGGCGGTAGTATCCGCTTTAGATCCAACCGACGTTGCCACGATTTAGCTGCTGGGGAGATCCACTAACCCGTGTTGGCGATACTTCTCGTCAATATCAGGCTTGATCGACCGTGCGCGGTGCAAGTCTTCGAGCGCGCCAACGCGGTTTCCCTTCCGCCAACGCGCCAAAGCGCGGCCGTAAAAGGGATGTGGCAGTCGCTCGTCCGCAGCAATCGCGAACTCGAAATCAGCCAGAGCGCTGTCGGTCCGGCCTAGACGCAATTGGACTAGGCCGCGCGAGTTTCGATAGTCCCCCTCGCTGGAGTCGAGTTCGATCGCCCGATTGCAGGCCGCCATCGCCTTGTCGAGCGCAATGCCTTCATAGGCGAGCGTTTCGCAGATTATGCTGAAGTCGCCCGCACCCGAAGCAGCCGTCATGGCGGCAGCGTAGTCCCGCTCGGCATTCGACTTATCGCCCGCCTTCTCACGAGCCATCGCTCGATAGGCAAGAACGCCGTAGTCCTTTGGCTCCAACGTCAGGATGAGCGAGAACTCTACGATCGCCTTGCTCCAGCGGCCGTCTTCAAAATCAAGCAAGGCGGTTTCTGTGACAACGCCAAGATCGCTGGGCTCTAGAGACAATGCGGTTTCCAGATCCTTGCGGCGCCCCTTGATGTCGTTCCAATTCCGAAATTTCGCGCGCAATTCGTAATAGAGTGCGGTTTCGGGGTCGATCTCGATAGCTCGCGTGATCTCTTGCAACGCTTGAGTGCGGTCTCCGAGCACCTTGTGAATTCCCGCTGCCGTTGACAATGCGTACGCATCGCCCGGAAAAAGCGTTGCCAGCCGCTTCGCTTCACGGGCGGCAAGATCGCGTTTCCGCTGGGCTTGAAGCAGCTTAGCCTTGAAGGAGTAAGCGTCGGGGTCGGTAGGGCGCGCGCGAATATAGGCGTCGGCATCACCGAGCGCCTTTGCCTCTTCTCCTTTCCTTTGGAAGATCCACGCCCGGAACCGCAAAGCCATAGGGTTCTCGGGTTCAAGTTCGAGCGATTTCGAGAGTTCGTAGAGTTCGGTGTCCTCGTCACTTCGCCGCTCGGCGATGATCGCACGGATCCGGTGAATGATCGCGCGACCTGGAATGGACTTCTCGGCAGCTGCCAAGTCGCTGGAGGCTTTGTCGAGCCGATTTGTCCAACCATATGCTATCGCGCGGTTGGCGTGCACCAATCCATTATTCGGTTCAATCTCCAATGCCAGATTCAGGAGCTGTATAGCTTCCTCCCACCGACGTGCGTCCATCATTCCGGAGGCAGAATCGAGCAGCTCGTTGACGGAGGCTAAAGTGCTTGGCTCAACGACCTCGTTCTCTTGCGACTGAGCAGTCAGCACAGCGGTGTTGAATCCCATCGCCAAGAATGAAAGCGACGCGATCAGCGAAGCACGCAACAAACGCATAAATTCGGTTCCCCCTTTTCCCTGTCGATAGAGTGCCGGCGGAACGACACCTTGTCATCTAAGAAACATTCACGGGCGGGATTGCTCGCTACGGATCAGGAACAAAGCCTGTTTTGGGACCTCGATCTCACCCCAAATCCGACTCCTTAAGGCCCTGCGCGACCACATACCATTCGCTCGATCCCTTGCGGCTGGCGGGGGGCTTGGCGTGCTTTACGGTGGTGAAGTGGCGCTTCATTTCGGCGACCAGATGATGATCGGCGCCGCCGGCCAGAACCTTGGCGACGAGCGCCCCGCCGGGGCTCAGCATTTCGCAAGCAAACTCGAGCGCGGCCTCGACCAGCCCCATGGTGCGCAGATGGTCGGTCTGCTGGTGGCCGACGGTGTTGGCGGCCATGTCGGAGAGGACGAGGTCCGCGGGTCCGCCGAGCGCGTCGCGCAAGCGGGCGGGCGCGTCCTCGTCCATGAAATCCATCTCGAGGATCGTGACCCCTTCGATCGGGTCGGTCGGCAAAAGGTCGATCCCGACCACTTTCGCCGCCGGCACCGTGCGCCGCACCACCTGGCTCCATCCACCCGGCGCGATGCCGAGGTCGATGACGTTCTTGACCCCCTTGAGCAGGCCGAAACGCTCGTCCAGCTCAAGCAATTTATAGGCCGCGCGGCTGCGATAATTGTCGGCCTTGGCGCGCTTCACATAGGGGTCGTTGAGCTGCCGCTCGAGCCAGCGGGTCGAGGAGATCTTGCGGCCCTTGGCGGTCTTGACGCGTTTCACAGCGGCCACCCGTCGCGCGCCATGAGCGAGCGCAAAATCCCTTCGCGGATGCCGCGGTCGGCGACGCCGAGGTTCTTGGCCGGCCACAATTCGATGATCGCCTCGAGGATGGCGCAGCCCGCGACCACCAGATCGGCGCGTTCGGACCCGATGCACGGCAGCGCCGACCGCTCGACATGGTTCATCCCCGCGATCTGCGCGCTGATGTTCTGCATCTGCTCGACCGGCACGTGCAGCCCGTCGACCGCGCGGCGGTCATAGGAGGGCAATGCGAGGTGGACGCTGGCGAGCGTCGTTACCGTCCCGCTGGTCCCGAGCAGGCGGACATTGCTGCGATCCTCGGGCAGCATCGCGTCGAAGCGGGCGAAGGCGTGGCGCGCGCGCTCGCGCATGCGCTTGTAAGCGGCGATCCGGTCGGGACCCTCGAGCGCCTCGGTGCCCTCGCTCTCGGTCAGCGAGACAACGCCCCACGGCGCGCTCCACCAGGCGCGGATGCGCGGGCTGCCATCGGACTGATCGACCAGCACCAGCTCGGTCGATCCGCCGCCGATGTCGAAGATCAGCGCCGGACCGTCGCCCGGCTCCAGAAGCTTGTGACAGCCGAGCACCGCCAGCCGCGCCTCTTCCTGCGGGTCGATGATGTCGAGCGCGATCCCCGTCACCTCACGCACCCGCTCGACGAAGCCTTGCCCGTTCTCGGCGCGGCGGCAGGCCTCGGTGGCGACCGAGCGCGACAGCGAGACGTTGCGGCGGCGAAGCTTGTCCGCGCACACCCCCAAGGCGGCGACCGCGCGGTCCATCGCCTCGTCCGACAAGCGGCCGGTCTGACCCATGCCCTCGCCCAGGCGGACGACGCGCGAGAAAGCGTCGATGACGGTGATACCTTGATCGGCGGGGCGGGCGATGAGCAGCCGGCAATTGTTGGTGCCGAGGTCGATCGCGCCATAAGTGTGTCGATGAGATTCACGCCGCTGCTGCGGCTGTGATCGCGATGGCCCGCCCTCAACGTCCGGCACATGCCGCAGGGCCGGCGCACTGGCGGCTTCCTGCACCATGACACGCCATTTCTATTCTGCACCGCCCGCGAAGGGGACGGCTGACTTGCCCGCGTTTAACCACAAGTTGATGGGTCACGGCAAGCGCGGGCCTTCGAAACCGCCGG
>JANNDN010000021.1:0-1861 GCA_031387795.1 Sphingomonas sp. | reverse complement strand
ATCGCGGACAAAGGCGACGAGAGCCCGATTGAGCGCGATCTCGGCCTGCTGGCGGGCGACTGGATCGCCGCGGCTGGCGGCGCCGACCACCCCGGCGAGCCGGCGGGCATCATAGCGCTTGGGGTTGAGCCCATCGGCCTGGGCGGTCGCGAGCATCGTCATCATCTGCTGCGCGGCATTGCCCGCCGATGGAGCGAACCATTGCGGCTGGATGCGAACCGTTGAAACTGCCTGTGCTTGGGCCGAGGTGGACAAAAGGGCCAAGGCCGGGAGTGCCGCGAGCGCCGAAGCGGCACCGAGCAGGAGGAGGCCATGGCGGCGCAAGCCGCTGGTTTCGGGAGACATTTGGGTCATGTTGGCTGCCATAAACGAGTGCGAGGTGATTCCCCGATTGACGCACGAACGCGCGAACGGGGCGCCGGTGCCACCGCGCCGGGTCCTCGGCA
Organism: Sphingomonas sp.; assembly: GCA_031387795.1. GTDB lineage: Bacteria > Pseudomonadota > Alphaproteobacteria > Sphingomonadales > Sphingomonadaceae > Sphingomicrobium. The sequence continues at coordinate 1,415 of JANNDN010000021.1, read as the reverse complement.
ACCGCTTGCTCGACTTTGTCGCCCGGCCATGGCAGCGAGCGACGGCGCAATGAGGACGAGGCGAGGACTGGCAATGCGATTGTTCGTGGTGGGTTTTCCTAAGTCCGGAACGACCACCCTCACCGCGGCGCTCGAGGCGAGTGGGCTCAAACCGGTCCACTGGGGCGATGCCGAGGGCCGCTTCGTCGGCCAGATGATTTATGAGGACGCGCTGGCGGGACGCGACCCGCTCGGCCGGCTGACGGACTATGATTCGGTGACCCAGGCCGACGTCTGCCTGCCCGCGCACCGGATCAATTACTGGCCCAACCTCGATTTCGCGATCCTGCGCCTGATCCGCGCGCATCACCCCGAGTGCCTGTTCCTGCTCAATTATCGCGACCCGGCGAAGGTCTGCGCGAGCATCGATCGCTGGCCGAGCCTGCGCGAGCGGATCGTCCGCGGTTCGATCCCCGGCCTGCCGGCGCGGATGGGGAGCACGGACGAGGAGCTGATCCACTGGATCGAGAACCATTATGCCGCCTGCCGCCATTTCTTCGCCGACGATCCCAACTTCCTCGAGATCGACATCGAGAGCGAGGCGGCGCCCGATATCCTTGGCAAGGCGCTGGGCATTACCATCGCCGACTGGGGCATCATCGAGCCCAATGAACCCGGCCCGGACGATATCGCGCTGATGACCGGGGCCAAAGGCATCGCCGGCAAGTTCAGGGCCGGTCCCGCAGCCTCGGTCCGCCGCCGCCGCGAGCCGCGCTGAGCCGCCACATCGGCGAGTCAATTTCTCACCTCTGTCTCCGCCCTTCCCCGTGATAGAGTCGCGGCCGTCCCACGGGAGGGGGAAAGACATGGACGGACCATTCGGAAACTGGCGCAACACCGCCATCGGGCTCGGGCTTACCGCGATCATCGTCGGCGCGGGCATGGCGCTCGCTTTCTCCTAGCGCGGGCGCCAACGCCGGCCGCTCCGGCGCGAATTCTGTCGTCCTTCGGCCCGCCCATGTGGTAGGGCAGGATACCGCGCGGCTTTCACCCCCCTTTAGCTACCGCCCGGCTGAGAGACCTTTGCGCTCCCGCTTTACCCATCGGGAGATCAGAATGAGCCGCGCAATCAACCTCAAATTGGCGCAGGAAGACGTTGTCGCCCGCTGCGCCAAAGAGAAAGTCGGCATTTCCGCGATCGAGAAGATCCCGTCGGGCGGCACCCGCCTGGTGTGCATGAGTGCGACCGACGCCGACCGCCTCCGCACCAAGCTCAAATCGCATCTGATCAAGGGCGACATCGTCCGCGAACGCCACCGCCCGACCCGCCCTCTCTGGTAGGGTTCTAAGGATCGGCCTTGCGGGCCACGGCCCCGCCGTCCCCCGCCGGGGCGTCCTTGCGCTTATTCCCGATTTCGTCCCCGTCGTCGTCCCCG
>JANNDN010000287.1:0-2473 GCA_031387795.1 Sphingomonas sp. | reverse complement strand
CTCAATCGTCGAGCTGAAAGCGCAGGCTGATCACCAGCGACGTCGCGACGCCATGGCCCCCGCTGGTCGCGGGGCGGTAACGCCAATGGGCGAGAATGTGGCGGCGCGCGGCGGAGAGGAAGGCGGGGTCGGCATGGCCCACCGGCTCGACCGCGGTCACCCTGCCGGTCGGGCCGATCGACAGCCGCAGCCGGAGCACCGCCTCCTCGCCGCTCGCCAGCTTGGACTGCGGATAATCGGGCTTGAGCTCGGCGGCGCCGGTCAGCAGGATCGCCGGGGTCGCGGCGATGGGGAGAGCGGAGTTCGTCGGCGAGCCGGTGGACGGTCCGGATACATCAGTTCGGTGGAACGGCGGGAGCGGCAAAGGCGTCGGAATGACAACCGGATCGGCGGGGATCGCAATTATCGGGTCGGACGTGGTGATGGACGTGCCGGGGGCAGGTCGCGGCTGCGGTTGGTTGTCCAGCCTGGGCGGCGCGGGCCCGGGAGGGATCGTCTCGATGACCAGCGGCGGGTCGGCATGCGGCTCGGAAGGACCATCTTCGCGCTCATCAGCACCGCAACCGCGGCGACGTGGACGGCAATTACGATCAGCATCGAGTTGGGGCTGGACGACCGCGTTCCCACGACAGGGCGGTTGGACGAATAAGCAAGCATCACACTCTCCTTCGCCAAGGACTCGAGCAATGTTGGTTATGATATAGTATTACACCTCTATGTAAAGCGGAATTCTGTGGTTCGCTTGGCCTTTATCGCTTGGCCGCGGCCTCGAAGCGGCGGGTCGCGCGCGCCTTGCCCATGCGCTCGACCAGCCCGGCCATCTCGGGTCCACTGTCGCGCCCGGTCAGCATCAGGCGGAGCGGATGAAACAGCTCGCGGCCCTTGCGGCCGGTGGCGGATTTGAGCGCCTCGGTCAGTCCCTTCCAAGGCGCTGCAGTCCAGTCCAGCTTCTCCGCCGCCGCCGCGGCCTCGCGCGCGAACAGGCGGTCGTCGTGGCCGAGGTCGGGCGGCTCAATCTCGCCGCGGACGACCGGCAGCCAATCGGCGAAGTGGGCGAGGCGCTCGAGATTGGGCCTGAGCAACAGCCAGTCGGCCTCCGCGGTCCCGGCCGGGAGCCGATCGACCACCGCCGCAAAGTCGAGGTCGTGGAGCAGGCGGGCATTGAGGAGCTCGACCTCGTGCGGATCGAAATGCGCCGGCGCCCGGCCGAAATGGGTGAAGTCGAAGGTTGCCGCCAGCTCTTCGAGCGACGCCACCGGCTCGACCGGCTGCGAGGTCCCGATCCGCGCCAGCAGCGCCAGCAGCGCCATCGGCTCGACCCCCTCTTCGCGCACATGCTCGGCGCCATAGGATCCGAGGCGCTTGGACAACTTGCCTTCCGCGGCGACCAGCAACGCCTCGTGCGCAAAGACCGGCGGCGGGGCGCCCAACGCCTCGAACATCTGGATCTGCGCCGCGCTGTTCGAAACATGGTCTTCACCGCGAACGACATGCGTAATGCCAAGGTCGATGTCGTCGATGACGCTGGGGAGCAGATAAAGCCAGCTGCCGTCCTCGCGCCGCACGACGGGGTCGCTGAGCAATTTCGGATCGAACTTCTGCGGCCCGCGAATGAGGTCGGTCCATTCGATCGGCGCGGCGTGATCGAGGCGGAAGCGCCAGTGCGCGGCACGGCCCTCAGGTGCCGGAGCGTCGGTGGGCTGGCGCTCATAGACCGGCGGCAATCCGCGCCCGAGCAGCACCTTGCGGCGAAGATCGAGTACTTCGGGAGTTTCGTAGCAGGCATAGACGCGGCCCGCCGCCTTCAGCCGCTCGAACTCATGCTGGTAAAGATCGAAGCGATCGGACTGGCGCACGACCTTGTCCGGCGCCAGCCCCAGCCACTCGAGATCGTCGCGAATGGCCGCGTCGAACTCGGCGGTCGAGCGCTCGGCGTCGGTATCGTCGATCCGGAGCAGAAAAGTCCCGCCATTCCTCCTGGCGAACAACGCATTGTGGAGCGCGGTGCGAATATTGCCGACGTGGAGCCGTCCGGTCGGCGACGGCGCGAAGCGGGTGGTGACGGTCACGACAGCTTCGCCTTTGGCCCTGTGTGGAAGGCGTTGGTGATCGGATAGCGGCGGTCGCGGCCGAAATTGCGCTTGCCGATCTTGACCCCAGGCGGGGACTGGCGACGTTTATACTCGGCGCGGAGCAACTTGCGCTCGATCTCGGCAACCAGGGCTTCGTCCTCGCCGGTCGTCACCGCTGCCTCGGCCACCGACATCTCGTGTTCGACCAACGCATCGAGGATGCGGTCAAGCACCGGGTAGGGTGGCAGACTGTCCTCATCTTTCTGATTAGGGCGAAGTTCGGCTGAGGGCGGCTTGTCGATAACCCGCTGCGGCATCACCGCGCCATCGGGTCCGAGCGCGCGGGCGGGGCGATGCTCGTTGCGCCAGCGCGACAGAGTGAACACCGTGGTCTTGTACGC
>JANNDN010000270.1:0-2606 GCA_031387795.1 Sphingomonas sp. | reverse complement strand
CCCCAGCCGCTCGATCCCCTGTACGATCCGCTCGGGCGGCAGATTGTACATATCGTCATAAGCGGTCGCGATGCGCAGGCCGTGCGCCGGCGCCAGTGCGTCATTGACGTGGATCACGCTGCCCGACCCGTCGCATTTTATGTTCGACATCGCCACCCGGCCCTGGGCCGGCGCCGCGAGCAGGATTTCCGAGCCCTCGACATAGCCCGGCGCGACCAGGCTGATGAACATCCGCTCGATCCGCGTTGGCTCGACCCGGTCCGCGTCAATCGGCAGCGTGAAGCCACCGTCGAGCGCGTCGAAATCGAGCGTCACCAATGCGTCCGCGGGCGTGCCCACCGCATAATTCCACAACCGCACGTACCAATTGCGCGGATCGCCGTTCTCGTCTTTGGCCTCGATCGTCAGCGTCGGCCCGTTGATCGCGTCGAGCTCGCGCAAGCCCGTCGACTGCCAGCGAAAGCTCAGCACGCAGCCCGCATAATCGCGGTCATATTCGCGTGCATGCGCGGGGTGCGAAAGCCTGTCCTCGCTGTCCCAGATCAGCCCGACAAGGTCGCCCTCGCGCAGCAATTCTGCGGCGATGTCGATGCGGTGCGGGTCGGTGCCCGTAAACATGCTCGCAATCGTTCCGCGCGGAAAATCGACGCTCCAGTGCAACGGATCGAAGCGCTTGAGGAACGTCCGCGCAATCCGCGCCTCCGTCCGCGTGAACCACAGGTTCATCGCCGGTCCCTGAGCGCCGAGCGGATCGCCCGCGCTACCTGCCGGCTCGATTGCCTCAGCACCTGCGGGTCACCCGGCGCGGGCGTCTGGATCGCGATTGCAACGCGCACATCGCGACCGCCGCCGCGCGCCGCTTGCTCGATCCGGCCGCCGTTCGAGGGCACGAACAATTCCGGCCCGTTCTCGCCGACCATATAGGGTCGCCCCGCGCTGACCGGCCCCCCGGTCGCGCGTCCGGGCACCCCCAGCAGACCCGCAATCACGCTCGACAGCCCGCTGACCAGCCCGCTCCCGATCCCGGCTCCGCCAGGCGCCTTGAACAGCGCCCGCAATGAAGCCTGCGCGATCTCGGCCATCGCCGACAGCGCGATCCTTTTCAAATCGTCGAAGCCGAGCTTGCCGCTCGAAATCGCCTTCGCCAGCGCGCTGTCGATCATCCGTCCCGCGCGCGACGCGCCGCTCGCCAGCGGCCCTTCGAGTTCGCCGCGCATCGCTGCGACATCGCGCGCGAAGCCGCTGGTGTCGGCGCGGACGCTGACCACCAGCCGGTCGATTTCCTCATCCATTGCGCATCTGTCTTTCTTGATCGGGGAAGCGCTCCATCAGCGCCTCGACCAGCGCCCGGTCGGGCGCGTTGTCGGCTTCACCAGGCGGCGAAATCGCCACCGCCATTTCCGCCGGTGTTGCGTGCCAGAATTCGTCGGGCCGCCAGCCCAACAATGCGCTCGCGAAGTGCGCCAGTCGCGCCGCGGCGAGCGCGAACCGCTCTTGGGTCAACGCCCTTGCAGCACCTGCATCAAGACCAGCCTCAGCGTCGGGGTCACCGCCGCCAACCCCTTTTCGATCACCGCCTCGCCGATCCGCTCGCGCGTGATTGCTTCGGGCCGCCCGCGCGATAGATGGTCGAACAAGGCGACAATCTGGCCAATCCGCAGGCTGCCCGCCGCGGCCTGTTCCACGATCTCGAACAGCGACCCCAATTCCTCTTCGGTCGCGACCAGCGCGCCGAAGCTCGGCCGCAGCACCAATGTCTCACCGCCGACCACGATGCTGGCCTCGCCGCGCACCGCGTTCGCGCTCACAGCGAGACGACCGCGCCCGAGCTTTCGAGCGTCAGCGTGTAATTGCGCTCGCCGTTGAAATCGCCGGCATATTCGAGCCGCGTGACCAGGAAGCTGCCCTGCATCCGCTCGCCGCTTTCGAAGCTCAGTTGAAAGTCCTCGATGTCCCCGCCAAGCGCCAGCCCGCGCACCTGGATTTCCGCCGCTCCGCCGGTGAAAATGCCGCTCGCCGCAACCGTTACCGATCGCACGCCCGCGCCCGACAGCAATTCGCGCCACCCGCCGCTGCCCTTGTTGGTGATCGCGACCGCGTCGCCATTCACCGTCAATTGTGTCGTCTTCAATCCCGCCACGGTCGTGAATGCGGGCGTCGCCGCGCCGTCGCCGATCTTGAGCAAGAATGCGCTCCCGCGTTCCGCCGCCATAATCTTCTCCTCATGTTTCCCCTCCCGTTCAAGGGAGGGGTAGGGGTGGGTGCGCGGCGGTCAGCCGCGCCAGAAAGACTTGCTGGTGGGTGCGCGGCGATCAGCCGCGCCGACTCAAGATTCACGCAGAGGCGCGGAGGACGCAGAGAAGCCGGACCAGCTCGGGACCTCTCCGCGATCTCTGCGTTTCAGCGTGAAAAAACCTTCTCTTCAGACCGCCAGCATCCGCGCCCGAAAATCGACCGCCGCGCCCCACGGACCGCTGACGTCGCGGATGATCTTGCGGCGCAGCTGGCGCAGGCTGACCAATTGCCAGCCCGCGGTTCCAGCGACGCTTTCCATCGCCTCCTCCACGACGTCCGTCAGCCGCCCGATCAAATCGGCCGATCCGAAG
>JANNDN010000263.1:0-11308 GCA_031387795.1 Sphingomonas sp. | reverse complement strand
ATCGATCGTCGAACGATGCTTTCGGGTACAGCCGCGGCCGCCGCTCTGGCCGCGATGCCGGTGCGCGCCGCGCCGCGGTCCGGGCCGCCGGCCTGGTATCGACAGGGAATCGTCATCGACGCGCTCGGCGGGCTCGGCGATTCCGAGACCGGCGAAGGCATCGACCGTTATACGGACAAGGGCTGGGCGGACTCGCTCGCGACCGGCGTGACCGTCATCCGCGACACGGTTTTCCCGGTCGGCAACGTCGCCGATCCCTGGGCCGACTATCAAACCAGCATCGCGGAGAAGCGCGCGGTCTTCGGCGCCAACCCCGACCGCTTCATTCTCGTTCGGACCGCTGCCGACATCCTCAAGGCCAAGCGCGAGCGCAAGATCGGTGTCATCCTCGGCACCCAGGACACGTGCATGATTGCCGGCGAGCTCGACCGGCTGGCGCAGCTCAGGAAGGACGGAGTGATGACCGTCCAGCTGACCTACAACAATGCCAATCTCGCGGGCGACGGCGCGCTCGAGCCGCGCGACGCCGGCCTCACCAAGCTGGGCAAAAGGACGATCGAGCGCATCGAAGCGGAGAAATTGCTCCTCGATTTGTCGCATGGCGGTGTCCGGACGATGGCCGAGGCCGCGGCCTTCGCCAAGCGCCCGTTGGTGATCAGCCATACCGCGGCGCGCGACCTCTACGATCACCCGCGCAACACCCACGATTCGACGATCAGGGCGGTCGCCGACAAGGGCGGAGTAGTCGGGGTCTATTTCATGCCGTTCCTGCGTGCCGACAGCAAACCCGCCGGCGCCGACCTCATCGCGCATATCGAACATGTCGCCAATGTCGCGGGCGAGGACCATGTCGGGATCGGCACCGACAATGGTCCGCTGCCGATCCTCATCAACGAGAAGACGATCAAGGAGAATCGCGAGTGGGCGGCCGAGCGGATCAAGGCTGGCATCGCCTCGCCCGGCGAGGGGCTCGACGTGTTTCCGATCGTCGCCGATTATAACAGCGTCGACCGCTATTGGCGGCTTGCGAACGACCTCGCAGCGCGCGGGTGGAGCGAGGCGCGGCTGGTCAAACTCTTCGGCGGTAATTTCCTCCGCGTCTATCGCGAGGCGTGGGGCGGGTAACATCACGGGTCCGGGCAAAATGCCCCAGACGATGCGGCTCGTTATTTGGCCAGCGCCTTTTCGACCCGCCGCCACAGCTCCGCGATCGCCTCGACCGGGGGCGAGGTGCGCGGCAGGAGCTCGCCGACCGGCCGGCGTTCCTGGCTCATCCGTTCGAACGCGCTGGCCATCGGGATGGTCGGCCAGCCGGGGTGGCGGGCAAGCGCGGCATTGTGGATGGCGCGGCGCCGGTCGACCATCGCGAATACCGGCGCGAGCACAACCTTGGGCCCTTTTTTGCCGCCGACATGCTGCTTGATCACGTCGAGCGACCGCTGCGACAGCGGCGAGGGGATGACCGGAACGACGACGAGGTCGGCGGCGCGCAAGATCTGGTCCGACGTGTCGGTCAGGCCCGGCGGGCAATCGATGATGATCCGCTCGTAATCGTGGGCCAGATGCGCCGCGATCTTGGCCAGCCGCTTGCGCTTGCCGAGGTCGTGGAATGCGTAGTCGAGCGTGCGCAGCGATTCGTCCGCCGGAAGGAGCGCGATGCGGTCGAACGGGGTCTTGCGAATGAGCCGGGAGATGTCAGCGTCGCGGGCGATGCTCGCCGCGGCCGATTTTTGCCCCATTTCCGCGCCGACCATGAAGCTCGCCGCGCCCTGCGCATCGAGATCCCACAACAATGTTCGCCGCCGCGAGATGGCCGCGCTGGCCCAGGCCAGATTGACCGCGAGCGTGCTTTTGCCGACGCCGCCCTTGGCGCTGTAGACCGCAACGATCACTTGGCGGCCTTCTTGAGCGCAAGGCGGACCAGCGCATCGAGGGTCGCGTCGGGGCCCAATTCGTCGCTTGCGGCGGCGACCGCGGCGCTGGCTTCGGCCGGTTTGAAACCGAGATTGCCGAGCGCGGACAGAGCATCGTGCGCGGTGGTCGTGCGCTGCGACGGCGCAAGCTGGCCGCCGAGGCCCGATACCCCGAGCTTGCCGGCGAGTTCGTTAGTGATGCGCATCGCGAGTTTTGGCCCGACGCCATTGGCGCGGCCGATCATCGCTTTGTCGCCATGCGCGACCGCGCCCACCAGCTCGTCGGGGGACAGCGCCGAGAGGATCGCCAGCGCCAGCCGACCGCCGACGCCCTGGATGCTGGTCAGTGCGCGGAAGCTATCGCGTTCGTGCGCGCTGCCGAAACCGAACAAGGTCCACTGATCCTCGCGGACCTGAAGCTCGGTCAGGATCAGTACCTCGGACCCGACTCCGCCCAGCGAATCGAGGGTGCGCCCGCTCATCTGGACGAGATAGCCGACGCCCGCGACGGCGATCACCGCTGAGTCAGCGGCCACTTCGGCGAGCGTTCCGGTGAGGCGGGCGATCATTGGCTCAACGCGTAATGCCCGCGCGCGCACTCGCCAAGTGGTGCGCGTGAGTGATCGCCACCGCCAGCGCATCGGCGGCGTCAGGCCCGGCGATGGTCGCGCCCGGCAACAGACGCTGGACCATCGCGTGGACCTGCGCCTTTTCGGCATTGCCGTTGCCGACGACCGCTTTCTTGACCAGCCGCGCGGCATATTCGCCGACCTCGAGCCCGCCGCGCGCCGCGCTTAGCAGCACAACCCCGCGCGCCTGACCGAGTTTGAGCGTCGATTGCGGGTTCTTGTTGACGAATACCTCCTCGACCGCGGCGGCCTCGGGCTGGAGATCGGCGATCAAAGCGTCGAGTTGGCTGGCGAGGTGCGACAGGCGTTTTGGCAGCGCCTCTTTACTGTCGGTCTTGAACTGGCCGTTGGCGACATGGCCGAGGCGGTTACCCTCAGCCCGGATCAGGCCCCAGCCGGTGGTCCCGAGCCCGGGGTCCAGGCCGAGGATGATCAACAGATCATCCCAGTTTCTCCAATTCCTCGTCGGGGACGTCGTAATTGCCCCACACGGTCTGGACGTCGTCGTCATCCTCGAGCGTGTCGATGAGTTTCATCAGGGTCGCGGCGTCGGAGCCGGTGACGGTCACTTCGGTCGCGGGCTTCCATGCCAGCTTGACCGCTTCGGCCTCGCCCAGCGCGCCCTCCATCGCCTTGGCGACTTCGTGAAGCGAATCGACGCTGGTCCACACTTCGTGCCCATCCTCGTCGCTATCGACATCGTCGGCTCCGGCGTCGATCGCGGCTTCCAGCACGGTGTCGGCATCGCCCGCGCCCGCACCATATTCGATCAGGCCCATGCGCTCGAAGCCATGGCTGACGCTGCCCGACGCGCCGAGATTGCCGCCATTCTTGGAAAACGCGGTGCGGACGTTGGTGGCGGTGCGGTTGCGGTTGTCAGAAAGCGCCTCGACGATCAGCGCGACCCCGCCGGGCCCGAAGCCCTCGTAGCGGATTTCCTCGTAATTTTCGGCATCGCCCGAGGAGGCCTTGTCGATCGAGCGCTGGATATTGTCCTTCGGCATCGATTGAGCGCGGGCAGCGAGCACGGCGGAGCGCAGCCGGGCGTTCATCTCCGGATCGGGCAGCCCCATCTTGGCCGCGACGGTGATTTCGCGCGCCAGCTTGGAGAACACCGACGAGCGCTTCTTATCCTGAGCGCCCTTGCGGTGCATGATGTTCTTGAATTTGCTGTGGCCGGCCATGCTTGGGTCCTTAGGCCAGTCCGAGCGCCTGGCGATAGGTTTCGAGCAGCGCGTCCTGTTCCTGCCGAGAATGGGTTTCCATTCTGCGCAGGCGGACGATCATGCGCATGATCTTGCTGTCATAGCCATTGGCCTTGGCTTCGGCATAGACGTCCCGGATGTCGTCCGCGATGCCCTTCTTTTCTTCTTCCAGGCGCTCGATGCGCTCGATGAATAGCCGCAGCTGGTCGGCCGCGACGGCCCCTTCCGCCATGCTTTTGAATCTCCGGTTCGAGTTAGCGTTGGGGGGCTCTAGGCGAGGCTCATCGCGGGCTCAAGCGGGTTGAACCGTCATCACGACGGGCTAAGGCAAATGTTCGACCGACCTGGAGGATGCGTGACCCAGCCACTGCCGCCCCGTGCCCGCAAGGTGAAGGTGCTCGCGACCCTCGGGCCCGCGTCGAGCGACCCGGCGATGATCCGCGAGCTGGTCCTGGCCGGCGTCGATGCCTTCCGCATTAACATGAGCCACGGCGACCAGGCGGAGAAAGTGGCGCTGATCGCCGCCATTCGCGCGCTCGAGGAGGAATTTCGCCGGCCGACGACGATCCTGGTCGATCTCCAAGGACCGAAACTGCGGGTCGGCGAATTTGCCGAGGGGGCGGTCATGCTCGACGAGGGGGACAGCTTCGTCCTCGACCGCTCGAGCGAGCCCGGCGACCGCTCGCGGGTCGAATTGCCCCACGCCGAATTGTTCGAGGCGATCCGGCCGGGGACGCGAATCCTGATCGACGACGGCAAGGTCCGTCTGCGGGTGACCGGGTCCGAGCCAGGCCGGATCACCACCACGGTCGAGGTCGGCGGGCGGATTTCGAATCACAAGGGCGTCAACGTCCCCGACGTCGTCGTCCCGATCCCGGCGCTGACCGACAAGGACAGGAGCGACCTCGATTTCGCGCTCGAGCAGAAGGTCGACTGGATCGCTTTGTCGTTCGTGCAGCGGGCCGAGGACCTCGACGAGCCGCGGCGGCTGATCGACGGCCGCGCGGCACTGATGGCCAAGATCGAAAAGCCAGCGGCGATCGACCAGCTCGATTCGATCATCGCGCTCGCCGACGGAGTGATGGTCGCGCGCGGCGATTTGGGGGTCGAGCTTCCGCCCGACGCGGTTCCGCCGCTCCAGCACCGCATCGTGGCGACCGCGCGCCAGGCGGGTAAGCCGGTGGTGGTCGCGACCCAGATGCTCGAATCGATGATCGTCTCCCCGACTCCGACCCGGGCCGAGGTCAGCGACGTCGCCAACGCCATCTACGAAGGCGCCGACGCGGTCATGCTGTCGGCCGAGAGCGCGGCCGGCAAATATCCGCTCGAGGCGGTGCGAATGATGGATTCGATTGGCCGCAGCGTCGAGGCCGATCCGATGTTCCAGGCCCGCGTCCATTTCACCGAAACCCCGGCCGAGCCGACCACCGCCGATGCCTTGAGCGAAAGCGGGGCGCAGATCGCGCGGATCATCCATGCCAAGGCGATGATCTGCTACACCGGCTCCGGTTCGACCGCGCGGCGGATTGCGCGCGAGCGGCCGACGGTGCCGACACTGGCGATGAGCGCTTCGCTGAAAATCGCGCGGCAAATGGGGCTGTTGTGGGGGGTCCATCCGCTCCACACCCGCGACGTCGACGATTTCGAGGAGATGGTCGAGAAGGCCTAGCGCATGGCGCTCCGCCACGGCATCGCCCACGCCAACGATCGTGTGATCATTATGGCCGGAATCCCGTTCGGAACCGTCGGATCGACCAACGTCCTCCACGTCGCTCGGCTGACCGGGAAGGAACTCGATCGGCACAAAGGCTAGGGGCGGAGCAGCGCGGGGACCTCAGCGGGGATTTCGCGGGCGAGGAAGCCGGTCACCCGGCTCATCGCGATCCGGTCATCACTTCGGGTTCGGCGGTCTTCGGCGTGCCGTGCTCCTCGAGCGGCGCGCCATGGTTCCACAGCACCAATTTGGGCACGCACAGGGCCAGCCGGTTGGGCTCGAAATCGAACGCGCAAATGCCGCAATTGAGAATGTCGGCCTGGCGGTCGATGGCAAGGATGTCGCCCTCGCTCAGCTCCTCGAGGATGTAGCGAATGCACAGTACCACCACCTGGTGGCAGACGATCAGCACGTTCTTGTTGGCATATTGCAAATTGATCGTGTTGAGCGCTGAACGGAGCCGCAGGATGACGTCTGCCCAGCTCTCCCCGCCCGGCGGCCGGTGATAGAATTTCCCCATCTTGGCGCGGTGCGCGGCCTCGGTCGGATAATGCTCCCTGATGCCCTTGGTGGTAAGCCCGTCGAACACACCGAACTCGCGCTCGCGCAGCCGCTCGTCGAGGATCGTCGGCTTGGCTCCGCCGGCCAGCCCGCCAGCGCCGCAAATTGCCTCTGCGGTCTGCTTGGCGCGGATATAGGGTGAGGACAGCAGGACCTCGGGCCGCTCGCCTTCGGGCAGCTGGGCGAACCAGCGTCCGGCGGCATCGGCCTGTTGATGGCCGAGATCGGACAACGGCACGTCGACATCACGCAGGTCGAGGTCGATGACCGAATGGCCCGCCTCGTGGGCCACGTCGCGCGCGATATTGCCCTGGCTCTGCCCGTGGCGGACCAGCCATAGCCGTTTCGGCCAGCGTTCGGTCGCGTTCATGCCGTCTCCCTTCAGCGTGCAGAAAGCACGAGCGTGGTGATGGGTTCATCGTCCGCTGTCGAGAGGAAGACCTGTGCGTATCATTCTACTGGCGGCCGTCGCGGCTGTCCTCACCGCCGCCGCGCCGCCCAATGCCGAGGCCGGCAAGTCGGGTTCCTGGACAATCCGTTCCGCGCCCGCTTCGCCGGCCCGGCCAAGCGAGCGACCCCGCGGCGGCAACGAGCAGACCTTTTATGCCGAGCTTGCCGGGGTCACCAATGCCGAGGCCGCGACCCGCCTCCGCGCGCAGGAGCGCACCCGACCCGAATTCGAGCGCCTGCTGCGTCGCCTGCGGACGAGCGAGCGCGGCAATTTCACCGATGTCGAACTGATCCACCGTCCCGACTGGACCTATCTGATCTACTTCAAGCACAAGCCCGCGGCGACGCTTGCGAAATATACGAAGAACCCGCGCTTCAAGGCGCGGTCGGCGCGGTACACCCAGGCCGAGCTCGAGCGGATGAGCAAGCCGTGGATCGCGCGCTTGAACGCCGAGCGGCTCGTTACCGGCTATGGCATGAATGCGCGCCAGGGGACCGCCGATATCGACATGGTGGTCAGCCGCGGCGAGTATGACGCGATCGCCCGGAAACGCGGCTGGCCGGCGCTGCCGGACTACATCAACCTCAAGTTCGGCGATGCCCCCGATGGCGGTGCGGTAACCGATCTGGCTCGCGCAGGCATTCGCATATTTCCCCAATCCGACCGCAACCTCGGGATCATCAATCAGGCCGCGCTCGGCGGGCGGATCGTGCTTCGCGACGGCTGTTTCCGGGTGCTCGGCTACGACGGCAAGGAGCAGCTTGCGTATTTCGCGCGCGAGGTCGCGCTCGGGGTCGATGCCGGCGGCTATCTGTCGCTCCAGCGCCGAACCCCCGACCGCCCGCATCTCGGCCGGATCGGGGAGATGTTCACCTGGGCGGGTCCGATCGCCATCGACGCGAAAGCGCCGATGGTCGCCGAGCTCCGTCGCCAATGCGGCAATGCACCTTTGATGCACGTCGGCGTCCCCGAGAGCAGCGCGATGTTCAACGCCCGCTACGGATTGCCGCGCGCCAATTGACGCTGGGTCTGGCCTTGGCCTAGCCCGTGCACCAACAGGGAGCAGGCATGGCGACGACCATCGAGGAACTGGAACAGCGCCGCGAGGCCGCGCGCATGGGCGGCGGGCAGAAGCGCATCGACGCGCAGCACGCTAAGGGCCGGCTGACCGCGCGCGAGCGGCTGTCAGTCCTGCTCGATCCCGGCAGCTTCGAAGAATATGACATGTTCGTCGAGCATAATTGCGCCGATTTCGGGATGGAGACGCAGAAGTTTCCGGGCGACGGCGTGGTCACCGGATCGGGCACGATCAACGGGCGCCTGACCTATGTCTTCGCGCAGGATTTTACGGTGTTCGGCGGGTCCTTGAGCGAGCGTCACGCGCAGAAGATCTGCAAGATCATGGACATGGCGATGAAGGTCGGCGCGCCGGTCATCGGGCTCAACGATTCGGGCGGCGCCCGCATCCAGGAGGGTGTCGCCAGCCTCGGCGGCTATGCCGAAGTGTTCCAGCGCAACGTGCTGGCCTCGGGCGTCATTCCCCAGATCAGCCTGATCATGGGGCCGTGCGCGGGCGGCGCGGTCTATTCGCCGGCGATGACCGACTTCATCTTCATGGTGAAGGATTCGTCTTACATGTTCGTCACCGGGCCCGAGGTGGTCAAGACCGTCACCAACGAGGTCGTCACGCAGGAGGAACTGGGCGGCGCGATCACCCACACCACCAAGAGCGGGGTCGCCGATGTCGCGTTCGAGAATGATGTCGACGCGTTGATCGCGACGCGCGAATTCTTCGACTTCCTGCCGCGCTCGAACCGCCACGATCTGCCCGAGCGGCCGTGCACCGATCCGTGGGACCGGCACGAGGACAGCCTCGACACGCTGATCCCGCCGAGTGCGGCGACGCCCTATGACATGCACGAGCTGATCCGGAAGGTGGCGGACGACGGCGACTTCTTCGAGCTCCAGCCTGCCCACGCCGCCAACATCATCATCGGCTACGCGCGGATCGAGGGGCGGACCGTCGGCATCGTCGCCAACCAGCCGCTGGTGTTGGCCGGCTGCCTCGACATCAAATCCTCGAAGAAAGCGGCGCGCTTTGTTCGCTTCTGCGACGCTTTCGACATCCCGATCGTCACGTTTGTCGACGTCCCCGGCTTCTTGCCCGGCGTCGCGCAGGAGCATGAGGGCATCATCAAGAACGGTGCGAAACTGCTGTTCGCTTATGCCGAGGCGACGGTGCCCAAGATCACCGTGATTACGCGCAAGGCCTATGGCGGGGCGTACGACGTGATGGCGTCCAAGCATTTGCGCGGCGACCTCAATTACGCCTGGCCGACCGCAGAGATCGCGGTGATGGGGGCCAAAGGCGCGGTCGAAATCATCTTCCGCAAAGATGCCAAGGACCCCGCGACCATCGCCAGGCGCACCGAGGAATATGAGGCGCAATTCGCCAACCCGTTCGTCGCCGCGAGCAAGGGCTTCATCGACGAGGTGATCATGCCGCATTCGACACGGCGACGGATCGCGCTGGGGCTGCGCAAACTGCGCGACAAACAGCTCGAGAATCCGTGGAAGAAGCACGATAATATCCCGCTATGAGCAGGAAAATTCGCGAAATCCGGCGCGAATCGGAAAATCGCTGGCCAGCGCTTCATCAGTTTCTTTTTACCGGTTACAGGCGCGACAGGTCTATTTTAGACCGAACTGCTGACGAGCTGCCCGAACTTGCGCGCCAATGGTGGGACTGGAATCGAACTGCCGGAACCATCGACGACATTCGTCCGCTGCTTGAACACGGGTTTGGTATTGAGGACTGCTTTGGAAGTTCGATTAAGGCCCGGCACTTCATGAACTCGATCTATAACGAATTGATAGTTGCAATTCGCGCGACGGAGCCGGGCTGGAGGCCATGAGTAGCTACATCGCCACCATCAGCTGGAGCGCCAAACCCGGCGAAGCCTTCGCCAAGGGCCAGTACAGCCGCGCGCACGAATGGGCGTTCGACGGCGGGGCAGTGGTGCCGGCGAGCGCATCCCCGCATATCGTCCCCGCGCCCTGGTCGGACGCGGCGGGGGTCGATCCGGAGGAGGCGTTCGTGGCGTCGCTGTCGTCGTGCCACATGCTGTTCTTCCTCGACTTCGCGAAGCGCGGCGGGTGGGCGATTTCGTCTTATGTCGATGAGGCCGAGGGGGTGCTGGGCAAGCTCGCCGACGGGCGGATGGCGATGACCCGGGTGACGCTGCGCCCGCGGGTCGAGTGGGAGGGCGATGCGCCCGACGCGGGTACGCTCGCCGATTTGCATCACAAGGCGCACGAGGCCTGCTTCATCGCCAATTCGGTGACCACCGAGATATTGGTGGAACCCGTCTGATCGTCATGCCGGGCTTGACCCGGCATCCGCCTTGTCCTTCCTGCAAGCCGAAGAAAGGCGGACCCCGGCTCAAGGCCGGGGTGACGGTGTGTGATATGAAACTTGGACGCCTCAACCATGTCGGGGTCGCGACTCCTTCGATCGCCGACAGCCTCGCGCAATACCGCACCCTGTTCGGCGCGGAGCCGCATGGTGAGCCGTTCGACCTTCCCGCGCAGGGCGTGCGCGTGTGCTTCGTCGATGCGCCCAATTCCCAAATCGAGTTGATCGAGCCGCTGGGCGCGGACTCGCCGATCGTCAAATTCCTCGAGAAGAACCCTGCCGGAGGCCAGCACCATGTCTGCTTCGAAGTGCCCGACATCGCCGCCGCGCGCGCGCACTTCGAAGACAAGGGTGCGCGCATCCTCGGCCCGACCCGAATCGGCGCGCATGGAACGCCGATCTTCTTCCTCCACCCCAAGGACATGGGCGGTGTCTTGACCGAGATCATGGAGAGCCCCAGAAACGCCGCATGACCGGCAAGTTCCTGGCCCTTTCCGCCGCCGCCGCCGCGCTCGCTTTCACGCCCGCCGCCTTGCCTGCCTCGAACATTGCCAAAGGCGAGCTCAGCGCGCGCCCGTCCGCGGCAGCCCCGCTGACCCTGGCCGCCGGCGAAACGCGGATCGCAAGCGGCGGCGTGATCTACCGCCCCGCGAATCTTCCGCCGGGTCCGCGGCCCTTGCTCGTCCTGCTCCACGGCCATTCGCACGACCATGTGCAATTCATTCGCATGGTCGAGCCATGGGCCGACCATTGCGGCGGCATCATCTTCGCGCCCCGGGCCAGCCGCATTACCTGGGACATCATCGCCAACGCCAGGACCCTCGAGAAAAGCCGCAGCGCGCCGCGCAACGCACCCCGGAAATTCGGGGTTGATGCGGCGCGCGTCGACGGAGAACTCAAATCCCTGTTCGCGACCGCGCCGATCGACCCGAACAAGGTCGCGTTGATGGGGTTCAGTGATGGCGCGAGTTACGCCCTCTCCCTCGGACTCGCCAATCCCGCATTATTTAAGTGGGTGATCGCTTTGTCGCCGGGCTTCGCCTTGTGGCCGGACCAGGTCGCGCTCTCGCAGCATGTGTTCATCGCCCATGGCCACCAAGACCAGAGGCTCTCGTTCGAAAACACCCGCGACGGCATCGTCGCCCCGCTCAAGGCTGCCAAGGTGGCGGTCGAGTTCCGCGAGTTCGACGGCGATCATGTGATGGTCGGCGCGCACATCCGCGAAGCACTCAAGCTCTCGACCGGCTGCGCGCGGGACGCGGCGCCGGGCGGCTGATTGCATTTTGCAAGGCGGCACCGTGCCCGCTAGGGCTTCGCGGGTGACCGACAAGCCGACCCGCGCCGACTGGAAAGCCCTCGCCGACAAGGAAGCGAAGGGCCGCGACCTTGCGCGCGACACGCCCGAGGGCATCCGCCTCAA
>JANNDN010000241.1:0-6706 GCA_031387795.1 Sphingomonas sp. | reverse complement strand
CGAACCGCGATCGGCCATGTCCGCTATTCGACCACCGGCGAGACCGCGCTGCGCAACGTCCAGCCTTTGTTCGCCGAACTGTCGGACGGTGGCTTCGCGGTCGCCCAGAACGGCAATCTGTCGAACGCGATGAAATTGCGCCGGACGCTCAACCGGCGCGGCTCGATCTTCCAGTCGACCAGCGACACCGAGGTCATCATCCACCTCGTCGCGACCAGCCAATATCCGACGATGTTCGAACAATTGACCGACGCCTTGAAGCAGGTCGAGGGGGCTTATTCGCTGGTCATGCTGACGCCGCAGGGGCTGATCGCCTGCCGCGATCCGCTCGGCATCCGGCCGCTGGTCATGGGCAAATTGGGCGAGGCGACGATTTTCGCTTCCGAGACGGTGGCGCTCGACGTCATCGGCGCGACGTTCCTGCGCGATGTCGATCCGGGCGAGCTGATCCTCGTCAACAATAGCGGGATTCGCTCGTTCCGGCCGTTCGAGCCGGTGGCCCCGCGCCCGTGCATTTTCGAGCATGTCTATTTCAGTCGCCCCGACAGCATCGCCGAGGGCAAATCGGTTTACGAAGTGCGCAAGAATATCGGCGCGGAGCTGTCGCGCGAGGCGCCGGTCGTGGCCGATTATGTCGTCCCGGTCCCCGACAGCGGCGTGCCCGCGGCGATCGGCTTCAGCCAAGCGAGCGGAATCCCGTTCGAGCTTGGCATCATCCGCAGCCATTATGTCGGCCGCACTTTCATCCAGCCGAGCCAGGAAGTCCGCCACCTGGGCGTCAAGCTCAAGCATAACGCCAACAGCGCGCTCGTTGCGGGCAAGAAGATCGTCCTGATCGACGATTCGATCGTCCGCGGGACGACCAGCGTCAAGATCGTCCAGATGATGCGCGATGCCGGCGCGCGCGAGGTCCACATGCGCATCGCCTCGCCGCCGACCACCCATAGCTGCTTCTACGGAGTCGACACGCCCGAGCGCGCCAAATTGCTCGCGGCACAGATGAGCGTCGCGGCGATGGCCGATTATATCAACGCCGACAGCCTCGCCTTCATCTCGATCGAGGGATTGTACCGCGCGCTCGGCGAAGAGCGCGAAAACAGCGCCCCGCAACGCTGCGACGCCTGTTTCACGGGTGAATATCCGACGCGGTTGACCGACGTCATGGAAAAGGATGGCGGGGCCGCGCTGTCGCTGGTGGCGAGCCGTTAAGTCACATCCACGTTCGTCCTGAGCGAAGTCGAAGGGCGTTTCTCTACACCTCGTAACGGCGCCCTTCGACTACGCCGCTTTGCGGCTTCGCTCAGGACGAACGGTTTCCTTTGCGATGCGCAAAAACTAGACGCGCGGCATGACCAGTGATTCGAAACCTTTCGACGGCCGCCTTGCGCTGGTCACCGGGGCGAGCCGGGGGATCGGCGCGGCGACGGCCGAGGCGCTCGCCAGCGCCGGCGCGCATGTCATCCTGACCGCGCGCAATGGCGCCGGGCTGGAGGAAGTCGAGGAGCGCATTCACGCCGCGGGCGGAAATGCGACGATCGCGCCAATGGACCTCACCGACGGGGACAGTATCGGCAAGCTTGCGGTGGCCGCGGGGGAGCGCTGGAAGAAACTCGATATCCTCGTTCTCAATGCGGCGATGCTGGGCGCGCTGACCCCGGTGCAGGACATCGACGCCAAGGAGTTCGCGCGGCTGGTGAGCCTCAATCTGCTCGCCAACCAGGCGCTGATCGCGGCGTTCGATCCGCTCCTGCGCAAATCGGACAAGGCCGATGTCGTCGCGCTCACTTCCTCCGTCGGAGCCGAGCCGCGCGCGTTCTGGGGGGCTTATGGGTCGTCCAAGTCCGCGCTCGAGACCCTGCTTGGCGCTTATGCCGACGAGACCGCGTTCACCGGCAAGCTCCGTGTCCATATCGTCGATCCCGGCGCGACCCGGACGCGGATGCGGCAGCTGGCGTTCCCCGGCGAGGATCCCGAGAGCCTCAAGCCACCCGAAGCGGTCGCCGAGGCGATCCTTGCACGTTTGCAATCCGACGCGCCGAGCGGAAAGACCTTGCGGGTCGAGGGCTGACGCGCGCCTGCACACAGCACATTGGCCGCATCGGTCGCCGCCGCTAGAATGCGTCCATGCCGAATTCCCGGGCCCGTATCGAGTCCATCGCCAACAGCCCGATCGCGATGGTGGTCAGCAACCCGCGCCTGCCCGACAATCCGCTCGAGCTGGTCAATGACGCCTTCTGCGCCCTCACCGGCTTTCAGGAAGTCGAGATCATCGGCCGCAATTGCCGCTTTCTGGTCGGCGGCGGGACCGATTCCTCGGTGCGCGGTGAGATGCGGTCCGCGATCGGTCAGGCGCGCCCGGTGCTGGCCGAGATTGTCAATTATCGGCGCGACGGCAGCGCCTTTCGCAACGGAGTCATGATTGCGCCTTTGTTCGACGAGGCCGGGCGGCTCGAATATTTCCTCGGCTCGCAGGTCGATCTTGGACCCTACGGGTCGAGCGCACTCAACGACCGCCGACTGCGCGCGACCGCACTGGTCTCGGCGCTTCCGCCGCGGCAGCGCCAGGTGCTCGAGGGAATGGCCCGCGGGCTGCTCAACAAGCAGATCGCGTGGGACCTCAAGATCAGCGAGAAAACCGTCAAGATGCACCGCGCGCTGCTGCTCGAGCGACTGGGCTCAGCGACGTCCGCGGAGGCGATCCGGATCGCGATCGAAGCGGGGCTTTAGTCGGCGCAGGGCTCACCGGCCTAATCCCGTATCGAACGCCGACGCGCGAACGTTTATTCTGTCATCGACGGCCTCTGCTTGGACTGGCGAGGGCGTGGTTGCGCGGCGCCCTCGCCTTATTGCGCAAGCGCGAACCGCGCGATCCGGCGGGCCGGATCATCCTCGATCAACTCCAGCGCGACCTGCTGGCCGAGCGCGAGCCCGTCGACCGCGATCCTGGTGACGACGGCCTCACTGCACAGCTGAACCTTGGTGCCGCGTTCGTCGATATCGATGACCAGTCCCTCGAAGCGCTCCCCGACCCGGCATTCCAATGCCACCGCCTCGGCCAGCTCAACCACCGCAGCATCGACCTGGCCGGCGCGGGCTTCGGCGCGGTTCATGACATCGGGCAGAGCGGCGAACGCGGCTTCGACCCAATCGGGGACCGCGTGCCCGCCCGCGACCGCGAGCGCGGCTTCGTTGACGTAGCGATCGGCGAGCCGGCGCAGCGGCGCGGTGCCGTGGGCGTAGCTGGCGGCCATCGCCGAATGCCACGGGCGCTCGCCGGGCACGAATGGGGCGTAGCGCGCGCCCGATCCCGCGCGGCGGACCGCAAGCATGAAGGCAGCGTCGGCCCTGACGTTGGGGTCGAGCGTCTTCTCGCGTTCCTCGAGCGACAAATGCGTCGGCCAGTCGACCCCGAGCGCCGTGGCGGTATGGCGGAGCCGCGAGACGGCGCGTTTGCCCGGCTCGGCCATCACCCGGAACAGTCCCGTCTTGGCGGCGAGCAACGCATCGGCAATGGCGAGGTTGGCGGCGAGCGAGAGCGCGGCATTGGCCTGCTCGATCGCGCTCATCGGGCGGAAATCGAGCGCGTAGCCGCCGCCGGGAACCGCGCTCACCTGCTGCTGCGGCGGATCGACCCGCGCCGCGCCGCGCGCGGTCTCCGCCTGTTCGACCCGGTCCGTGAGTTCGGCAAAGCCGGCGGGAAGATCGGCGTCGCGGACAGTGGCATAGCCGAGCTTGGCACGGCTCTGGATCAGCGCGCGCTCGACCGCATCGAGCCGCGTCTGGCCATCGGGAGCGACCCGGACAATGAACAATATGACGGGGCGCGGGCCGTCGGGCAGCAGGCTCGCCGCGCCCTCGCTGAGCAGCGGCGGATAGAGGCTGACCTTGCCGTCGGGGAGATAGACGGTGATGCCGCGCGCCCACGCCTCGCGGTCGAGCGCGCCGCCCGGAGCGACGAACCAGCCGACGTCGGCAATGGCATAATAAAGCAGGAGGTCGGCACCCGACGGCTCGATTGCGAACGCCTGGTCGAGGTCGGTCGAGCTCAGCGGGTCGAGCGTGACAAAGGCCATCGCCGTGCGGTCGGAGTGGCCGGTCAGCGGCCGCGCCGCGGCGGCGCTCGCCTCAGCCTCGGCCGCGGCGGGGAATTGCCCCGGGAGCTTGTATTGGGCGCGGATCGCCGCGAGCCCGCCCGCGAGCGCCCCAAAGCGGTCGTAAATCGCCTTCACGACTTGACCATGGTGACCTGCGCGACGTCGATCGCGCGCCCGCGAAAGCCGCCCTCGCAATACATCAGATAATAGCGCCAGAGGTCGTGAAAGGCGGCGTCGAATTCCGCCAAAGCGCCGCTCGCCACCGCCGCATCATAGCGCGAGCGCCATTGCCGCAGCGTCTCGGCATAGTCGAGGCCGAAGCCCTCGCGATCCGCCCAGCTCAGCCCGCGCCCGCGCGCCAGAGCCTCGAAGCGCGGCTCGTCGAGCAGCATCCCGCCGGGGAAAATGTAGGTCTGGATAAAGTCGGCGTTGCGGCGGTAGCGGTCGAACAAGGCGGGGTCGAGGCTGATGAACTGAAGCGCAGCTCTGCCGCGTGGCGCCAAATTGCGAGCGATCGCATCGAGATAGGCGCCCCACCAGCGCTCGCCTACCGCCTCGACCATTTCGACCGAGGCAACCGCGTCGAACCGCTCGTCGGTCTCGCGATAATCCTGGAGACGGATTTCGATCCGGTCGGAGAGGCCGGCGCGGGCCGCCGCGCGCTCGGCCCAGTCCTTTTGCTCGGCCGAGAGCGTGAGTCCGACGACCGCGACCCCGCGCCGGGCCGCGGCGATGGCGAGGCTGCCCCAGCCGCAACCGATCTCGAGCAGGCGCTGCCCGGGCTTGAGGTCGAGGCGGTCGAGCAGGAGGTCGACTTTGCGAGCCTGGGCGGCGGCGAGGCTCCCCTCCCGCTCGCGGGAGGGGTTGGGGGTGGGCGTGTTCCCAGACGCACTGGACACGCCCTCCCCTTCGGCGCGTCGGGCACCCATGAAAGTAGTACTTTCATGGGGACCCTTTTGCGCCTCTTCCCCTCCCGCGTGCGGGAGGGGGGAGAAGCGCGCCGCACTGTATGTCATCGTCTCGTCGAGCCAGGCGGAATAGAAATCATTGCCGAGGTCGTAATGCGCGGCGATGTTGGCGCGGGCTTTGCGCGGGCGATTGTCGCGGAGCCGGTGGGCGAGCGCGTTGACCAGACGGAACGGGCCCTTGGCACGGGCGACAGCGCCAAGCTGCCGGGCATTGATTGCAAAGACCTCGAAAATCCGGACCGGGTCGGGGCTCGACCATTCGCCGTTCGTCCAGGCCTTGTACCAGCCGACCGAGCCCGAGGTCGCGAGCCGGACCATCGCCAGCCAATGGTGAAGATGGAAACTCGCGGCGGGGCCCTCGGCGCGGAAACCAAGCCGCCGCAGCGAACCGTCAGGAAGGGTGATGGCGATCCCGCCGCGATCGAGCCGGCGGTCGATTTCGACCAGCACCCGCGCAAAAGCCGGCGCCGTAAGCCGTCCGAGCAGCCCGCCGCCGGTGGAGAAGCGCCGGTCGGCGCGAAGAAGGTGTCTGCCGCGGCTGGCCATCGTTCGACCTATCCCCCCGCCCCTCGCGCTTGGCAAGGCGCTGGAAGCGCGGCTCAGCGCGCCCGGACCAGTGCCGCAAGCGCCCGCGCCCTGCCCTCCTCGTGCCCGACGATCCTGGCGGGATAGTCGCCGCGCACTTCGTCGGGCGGATCGTGGATGTCGGCTTCGGAGAGATGCGCGAGCTCGGGCACCCAGGTGAGGATGTAATCGCCGGCGTCAAACTTGGGCGACTGAACCAGGGGTGCCATGATCCGTGAGAAGAGCTGGCTGTCGGTGCCGGTGCCCGCGATCCACTGCCAGTTGAGGCTGTTATTGCCATAATCGGCGTCGACCAACGTGTCCCAGAACCAGCGCTCGCCGCGGCGCCAGTCGATCAGCAGATGCTTGGTGAGGAAACTCGCCGCGATCATCCGCACGCGATTGTGCATCCAGCCCGACCGCCACAATTGCCGCATCCCCGCGTCCACAATCGGGAAGCCGGTTCGGCCCTTGGTCCAGGCGGCGAAATCGCGGTCGGCTGCGGCACCGGTGCGCCAGGGGAGCGAGTCCATCTTGCGTCGGCCGTTGACCCAGCCAATGTCAGGCTGCGCGGTCGTCGCCGAGCGCGAAAAATCGCGCCACGCCAGTTCCTTGAGGAATTTGGCGCCGTCGCGGCGGTCGAGCGCGTGCCACACTTGCCGCGCGCTGATTTCGCCCCAGTGGAGGTGCGGCGAGAGGCGGCTGGTGCCCTCGATCGAGGGCAAGTCGCGGCGCTCGGCGTAGGTTGCGACCTTGTCCGCGAACTCCTCAAGCCGCGCCCGCGCGCCGTCCTCGCCGGGCGTCCATTCATCGCCGAATTCGTCGGCCCAATCGGGGCTGGTGGGGAGGAGATTCCAATCTCCGAGCCGGTCGCCTGTCGGGAATTCTGCAAAGGCGATACTCTCCGGTCGCTCGGCGGGTTCCTCGGGCGGGAAATGCGTGGCGAGGTTGCGCCAGAAAGGGCCGTAAATCTTGTACGGATCGCCACCGCCCGTGCGGACCCGGTCGGGCGGGATCAGCGTGTCACCATCGTGGAGCGTGAGACGGTCGCCGAGCGCCTCCTCCGCCGCGACCTCCCAC